>PKDT01000002.1 GCA_002863085.1 Flavobacteriales bacterium | reverse complement strand
TGAACAAATGAACTATGGAATGCCTTCATGGGTCGTTCCTCATTCAACATACCCTAAAGGATATCATTGTTCTCCAGAGCTACCTTTACCATTTTTATCGCTTGCATCTCGGAAGAATTATATCGCATTATACCATATGGGAATATATGCTAATAAAGAATTAATGGAATGGTTTGTTGAAGAGTATCCTAAGCACTCTAAATATAAATTAGATATTGGTAAAAGCTGTATTAGATTTAAACGGTTAGATGACATCCCTTTTAATCTTATTGGTGAATTATGCTCTAAAATGAGTGTGAAGGATTGGATAACTATTTATGAAAAAGAAATAAATCCTTAAAAAAGTTCGAAATTGGGACCAAGAGGTCCACAAAAAAACCCACTTATTTAAGTGGGTTCTTTGTAAATAAAATTTCTAGTTGATATTTACTTATAATATTTTTTTTCAATCGAGCCATCATCAAAAATCTTAATAGCAATTGAATTAATTTTCTTATTTAATTTTTTACCATTTAAATCAAAAAATCCAATTAATTTTTTGTTATTAGAATTTTCAACTTCTAAAATATTTGTGACATTACAATTAATTAAACCATCCATATTGAATTTTGACAAAAAGTTCCAAATCTCAAGATTGGCATTAATATCTTGGTTTCCCCAAGATGATATGGGAGATGGCCAGTCGTGTCCACCATTAATTATTTTTAATTCTTCAACTTGAACGCATCCATCACCGTTTATCCAAGAATATCTTTCAACAGTGCTACCATCAGAATTACTAATATCTTCTACCTGAGAAATGATTGGGTCTGGGTCAGTATTGTTATACGTTGACCAATAGCTGTTTATTTCTGATACTGGAAAATACCACCCATTTTGATCGTCATAAGGATGGGTCCCATCTTCAGTGCCATTGATTGTTAATATTGCTGTAGGATGACTTAATTCACAACTTCCAAATGCTCCAAGAAATGCTGCTCCTGCTACAGAAGCAACTCCTGTGATTTTATGATTTAATTGACAAGCAAGTTCATATGAGAACATACCCCCTAATGAATAGCCACAAGCGTATATTCTTCCTAAATCAATATTATATTTATTGGAAATTACATTAACTAATTCTTCAACAAAAAATATGTCTTTATGATCTGTAGGTTCTTTATGTAACCAGTTAGTTGAATTATCATCATTTGGATCTTCAAGTGCTTGAGGATAAATTAATATAAATCCAGCAGTATCAGAAATTGATCTAAAATCTGCTTCATAGTTCATAAAATCATCAGCATAACCTGAGCCTCCATGGAAAGCAAAGAGTATTGGTGTTGGCGTAGATTCAGAGTAGCTCTGAGGGATATATAAAATAAATTCACGATTATTTCCATCGAAAAGAATACTTTCTGTTGTAAGCTCCTGTGAAGAGCATGTAAAAATAATTATAATGAATAGTGATAAAATTTTTTTCATAGCTATATTAATTTATTAATTTGATATAAAATTAACTACTTTTTTTGGGCGATACAAAAAAATTCATTTCCTTCTCTTGGTAATTCAGAATTGTAACACAACTCAAATGTTTTGATATTTAAAAATTTATTAAATAGCTCATTGTAATTTTTTTTTTTAGATCCAAATGGTGGTTCTTGACTTTTAAAAATGTCATCAAAAAACAGACCTACAAGTTTCCCATTGTTTCTTATTAGGTCATTTATTTTATTTATGTAGTTCTGTCTCACAAGTGGATCCAATGCACAAAAAAAAGTTTGTTCAATTATTAAGTCAAATTTTTTATTAATATCAAAAAAATTTAGATCCAATATATTGGTCTTTGGAAATGACGGTACTCTGTTTTTAAAATTCTTTATTGCTAGTTTTGAAACATCATTATAATATATATTCTTAAAATTTTTTTTAAACAGATATTCTGCTTCATACCCATTTCCAGAACCCGGAATTAGAATATGGAGGTTTTTATTATCTAACTGGTCGATGTAGTTTTTAAGTGGTTTCGAGATTTTACCCAAATCCCAACCCGTTTTTTTTTCTTTATATCTATTTTCCCAATAGTTTTTATTGAACTTCAATATCAGTGATTTAATTTAAAATCATTTTATAATATATTGGCAAATGATCGGAGTACCCACCATACCAGTTTTTTCCACCATATGTTCTACTTGGATAAAGATCACCCTCTTTATTTTTGTACATAATCCAATCTTCCATAAATACTCCACATTCATAGGAAATTACTTTTTTGTTTAAAAAATTTTTTGAGGTTATAATTTGATCAATAAAACTCCAGTCTCCTCTGTAGTTGTAAGAACCCTTGTCTTTCAACGACTCTGATGTCATATGATTAATATAATTATCATTTAAAAGCACTTTTTCAATACTAACATCATAAGGAGTATCATTCAAATCTCCCATTACTATAATATTTTTTGATTTTTTAATGTTCTTATCAATATAATTTCTGAGTGTTTTTGCTGCAGCTACCCTTCTATGCTCAGTTTTTTCTCGTCCTCCCCACCTTGACGGCCAATGATTTACAAAAACATGTAAAAAATCATTTTCATATTTTAATTTGGCATATAATATGTCCCTTGTAGGTTTTTTAGATTCGGGAATAACAACTTCAATAAAGTCGGTCATAATTAACTCAAAATTTTCATCAAAAATTAATGCACAATCAATTCCTCTTTTGTCAGGACTATCTTTGTGAACAATATCATATTTTTTTTGTTTTAATTCAGAGCTATAAATTAAATCTTCGACAACTTTTTTATTTTCTACTTCACATAATCCAATTAAATTTGGCAAGCCTTTTGGATTAATATTCTCCAGAACCATCGCTATATTTTCAAGTTTTTTATTGTATTTATTTGAGTCCCATTTTTTTTCAGAATAGGGTAGGAACTCATCGTCATTTTTTTCTGGATTGTTGATAGTGTCAAATAGGTTTTCAACGTTATAAAATACTGTAAACATCTCTTTTTGACCAAAAAGAGATAAAGGGAAAATTAGCAGGATTAAAAATTTCATCAATTAGTTTTTTTCATAAAAATAACAAATTAGTTATTCGTAATGCAAAACATATATTTATATTTATGTAAAAAGTTTTTCTATGAGAATTTTAATTATTGTTTATATTTTTTTCTTGAATTTTTTGTCGGTTGATTGTCAAGAAAATAAAAATTTCCCTAATGATGTTCGCTGGGTAACATCCTCTGACGAATACAAAGAATTATGTACCCAAATATACACAAATGCATGGATTTCACTTCGAAACAAAATTTACTCATCCAATGAACCTGTTATTGTGATGGATCTTGATGAAACAGTACTTGACAACTCAAAATATCAAATTGAATTATTTAATAAATCAACTTCTTATGAACCAAAGACTTGGAATAAATGGGTCAAGAAAGAGGAGGCTGATTTAGTTCCTGGTTCTAAAGAATTTATTACTCGTTTCAAAAAAATAAAGAACTCAAAAATAATTTTTTTAAGTAACAGAGATGCCTCCACCCTCAGTGCCACGAAAAGTAATATGAAAAAATTAGATATTTTATTTAGTGATGATATATTCTTATTAAGAGAATCGGATGATGATACTAAAATTGTTAGAAGGAACGAGATTATTAAAGGTGAAGGAAGAATGCGTAAATTTGGTGCAAAAAAAATTATTGCATACTTTGGAGATGCTATTGGGGATTTTCCAAAAGACAAAAATTTTGAATTTGGTATAAATAAATTTCTCTTTCCAAATCCAATGTATGGTAAATGGTAATCTAAATTTTTGATATGAGTAAAGAAATCAGACTCGACCCACTTAATTGCATTTTTTTTATATATCAGAGTTTTGCTTTGAACTCTGATGGAATACTTGACGATAGAGAAAAAAAGATTATTACGGAGCTAATGTACAGATGGTCAGGGAATGATATTAACACATTAAGTGACGTTGTGAATGTAACAGAAAACTGGTCAAAATCAAATATTAAATCGAAAAATGATCAAGTTTCTGTAATGTTTTCTATGATTGATTTTTTAAAGGAAAATGAAGATTTCGACATCATTCAAAGAGAGTATTTTTTAATGGACATCAGAAATATTTCTCGATCTAATAAAAATTTTCACCCTCAACAAAAAATTTGGCATGATATGATAGCTAAATCACTAGGACTCGGAATTAGAATTTCGGACAACTCTCTTGAAAATATTAATGATACATTAGAAAATGTAAAAAAGAAAAAAATAGGATTTCGTAAATAGCTACAGCTCAAGAATATCTTTCATAGCTAATTTGGTAGATTTAAATCTCCACTTAAATCCTGTATCCCTGAGCTTATCTGTGTTAAGTGATAGATTATTTAGTAATAAAACATACTTTTTATAAAAAAGAATTTTAATCAAAAATTCAGGTATTTTGATAAGAATTGCATAACTAAATTTCAAGTTTCTTATTGTTTCAACAAACTCATAATTACTGCAGTTTTCGGGAGATGATATGTTGTAGGCACCTTTAATATTATTGTTTTTGATAGAAAAGCAAATAAAATTAACTAAATCATCGATGTGTATCCACGGAAAACTCTGTCTGCCATTTCCAAAAATAATCCCCTGACCAAATGATAAGCCAAGTATTATTTTATTTAAAATCTCAGCTCCCTTATCTAGTATTATTGGAATTCTCATTTTTACAACTCTAGCCCCAAGCTTGGAAAATTTTGAAGCTTGCTTTTCCCAGTCTTTACATATTTTTGCGAGCCAGTCTGTCCCAGGCTTATCGGTTTCTGTTTTTGAAGAGTTTTGATTAAAGCCATAGTATCCTGATGCTGATGCGGTTATGAAAGTATCTATTTTAAGTTTATTTTTATCAAATAACTCAAATAAGAACTTACATGATTCGACTCTGCTTTTATACATCTTTGATTTATTCCTTTTTGTCCATGTATTTGAAATACTGAATCCTGCTAAATGAACAATGTGCTTGACGTTATTGAGTGATTTTAAATCAATTTCTTTATTTTCTGGATTCCAGAAATAAACATTCGGTGCTTTATTATTTTTTTTAGTTGACAAAAAAATTACATCACAGCCCTGGCATTGCATGTATGTACCAAGTTTCTTTGCTACCATCCCATTTGCTCCAGTGATAAGAACCCGGTCTTTCATTAATTTATATAAATTTGTTCGTGTCTACTTGTATTATCTTTGATTATGTGAATTGTATAGAATCCTGTATCAAGTTTATCAACCTGAATAGTAGAAATTTCACTGGTGATTTTAGTTTCGAATATTTTTTTAGCAATATTGTCATATAGGCAAATCTTTGAATCATCTAAGTTTTCGAGAACCAACTGTTTATTATCAATATAAATTTTGTAGTCAAGGTATTCATCCAAAGATGTGTTGTCACAATCATCTGCAATTACCATTTCAATATTATCAGTGAAATTTTCACACAAATTAGAGGAGCTTGAAATTTGGTAGTTGCCTGTGTTTGTAAATACAAAATTTAACTGAGTCCAACCCTGAAATTCAAATGATTCACTAACTAAGTAACAAACATCAAAATTACAATTTCCAGACTCAAGCTCACCAGATGTTCCGCCATCTATCGAAATATCAATTTCAGATGGGGGAGTCTCAATCCAAAGAAGTAGGTCTGTTTGACAATTAAAACCTTGTAGATTCAAATTATATGTTTCCCCTGCATCTACAAAAGAGGGGGAACCAAACTCAACAAATGATTCCATGAAATTCACATTGTTAGTTATACTTTCAATTTCAAAAGATAGTGTATCAATACAAGTTGTATCGGAAATTACAACAGAGTAACTTCCTGAAGATAGATTATACAAGTTTTGGGTTGTGTCTCCTGTGTTCCACAAATAATTTTGAATTTGTAAATCTTCATCACTAATGTTTAATGTTATGGAGCCATCATTATTATTTGAGCATTCATTTTGTATTGTAAAGTCTTCGATCATTGTTGCATCAGGAACAATTATTTCTTCTTGGACTTCACATCCATCAGGATGTATAATGGTAGCAGTATATGTCCCTGAAGAGACATTAAAAAGATATTTATATGTTTCTTCAGCAGTGCTACCATCACCAATAGCAATTGTGTCGCCATTTAGCTCCCATATAAATTGACAAAAACTAGTATTACAATCGCAACCTGAGGAATTAAAATAAACAAATGCGTCGTTTTGCCCCACACAAGATTCAGTTTCAAAAAATGAGATTGTATTATACTCATTAACAGTTCGGCTGACCACATCACAATTGCCATTTGAGTCAGTTACTGTAACAAGATAGTCCCCAGGACCTAAATTTTCAAGGTCCTCTGACGTTTCCCCATTTGACCATGAGTAATTATATGGCGGAGTTCCTCCGGTGACTAACAAATTAATTAAACCATTGTTTTCACCAGGACAAACATCACTAGGGAATGCAAATAATCCCAAATCGCTATCACAACCTGCTGAATATGATCCATCATATTGTGAGCCCATGTAACTTGCCCAAGCTACTTCATTTTCTGGCAGTATAAAATTTGTAGATAAACGCGATGTATTGGTACCAATTTCAAAAAATGAACCGCTACCAAATGGATCGATACTGTCGCCCTGTACAGAAAAGATTATGTCCAGAAAACCGTCACTATCTAAATCACATATGTTTGGCGTTGATGCAATATTTCCGCCTGGAATTGTATTTATGGTAGATGTTTCTTCATTTGTAAAATCAATAAGTATTAATTCATTTTCAAAATGGATACCATTGTGATTGATAACAGAAATCAAAACTTCATCTTTGTTGTCAAGGTTTGAATCAAATGCGATTGGTGAACAGAAATTAATCATTCCTAAACTGTCACTCCATAACGATTGTCCACTTTCACCGTCAATTAAAACTTGATAGTAGTCGCTGTATGATGACATTCCTCCTGCATATATAGTTGCAAATACATCAAGATTAGAGTCAGTTGGAGTAAATTTGCCAATTATCGGCGATGCTGACGATTCCGTGTTTGGGAGTTCGTATTGCCATAACATGGAATACGTAAAACCATCAATGGCTGTTACTTTCCCATCAAATCCCTGAGTGACTATGTCTAAAACTCCATCATTATTTAAATCTCCAACACTCGGTGGAGCAATGTGTCCAAGACTTGAGTTAGTTAATAATGGAGTAGCATTAGAAATATCTTCATTAATTAATTCATCAAGACTTACAATCCATAGATTACCTGAAATTCCTTCACCTCCAGTTCCAAAGATTATTGACATTTCTGAATCACCATTTAAGTCGTGAATAATTGGAGACAAATATGTTTCATTAGAGTCAGGAACAACAGCTGTTTTATATGCCTCACCGCTAAGTCCATCAATTATCATTAAGTGCCCTGGAGGCCTATTTAGTTCTGAAAAGTCAAGAGAGTGGTCTCCACCATTACTTGTAAGTATTTCGGGTAAACCATCATTATTCAAATCATCAATTATTTGTGAGGTATAAAAATTATACCAACCAAAATCATTTGGATTGAGATCTTCATTATCCCAAAACTCCCAAATAACTTGTCCTGTTGCACCGCTGATAAGTCTAAGTTCAGCATCTCGTCCGCCAATGACAATATCATCAATATTATCATTGTCGTAGTCGTAAAATTGCGGACTTGTAAACATTTCGTTTCTAGTTGTTACAGTCCAAAGAGTTTCACCATTATATCCGTCAATAGCGTTAACTCCATATGGAGTTGGGAAGCCCTCAACACCACCACCAAGAATTATATCTTTTATACCATCATTATTTAAATCTGTAGTACGTGGAGATGAAAAAGTACGAATAATTGGTGAGTTATGGGTCCAAATGATTTCTTGTGCATTTAAAGAAACACAAAGAAAAAAAATAAAAATAATTCTCATTTCTTGATTAGTTTAGTTGATAAATACTTCTCCACAAAGATAGTTGTAATTAGCAAAATACACACCTTTTTTTTTTATATATTTGCAAGCCTAAGTAGACAATCAATGAATATTTCAAATAAAAAAATAGAAAATAATCATATAAAGTTAATAGTGAAAATTGTTAAAAATGATTACGGTACCAAAGTTCAAGAATCATTAAAAGATTATCAAAAGAAGATGAACTTACCGGGATTTAGAGTTGGAAAAGTGCCAATGAGCATTGTGAAAAGTAAATACGAGCTCGCTATTAGAGCCGAGGAAATAAATAAAATATTATCTAGTACAATTGATGAATACATAAAAAAAAATCAAATTAATATTTTAGGAAATCCACTTCCAATTGAAAACAAGGTAGATTTTATTAAGGATTCTGATTACACTTTTGAGTTTGAGTTGGGTATACAACCCAATGTTGATTTATCAAAATTAGAAAAATCTAAAGTAAATTTTTATGATATTAAAGTATCCAATGACAAAGTAACCGAATATATAAATTCTGTCCAGAAAAGATTTGGAAACATCAAGTCATTTGAAAAAATAACCTTGGATGATATGTTGAGTGTTGAAATGTTACAGATTGTTAAAAAAGACTCTACTGAACCAATAAAAGTTAACACTAGTTTTTTGGTTAATAAAATTGAAGATAATACAATCAAAAAATCTTTTTTAAAATTAAAAAAAACAAATTCAATCGAATTCGATATCCAAAAAGCATTTTCAAACCATGCTGACGTGGCGTCTATGTTAAAAATTTCAAAAGAAAATGCCGAGAGTCTGAGTGGAAAGTTTTTATGCACAATCAATGATATTAGTAGGCTAGTTCCAGCTGAATTAGACGAAGATTTATTTAAAAAGGTTTATCCCTCTAAACTCATTAAAAATAAAAAAGAATTTACTAAAGAAATTGCTGATGAGATATCAAATAATTATAGTAAAGATTCTGATCGTAAATTTTTTAATGACTGTTCTACTTTATTTGTTGATAAATCAAGCATAGATTTTCCAGAGAAATTTTTAAAAAAATGGCTTAAGAAAAATTTAAAAAAACAGCTAAGCGAAGAAGAATTTAATGATGAATACAAGAACTATCTTAAGTATCTCTCTTGGCAACTAATTGAAAATGAAATATGTACTCAAAATAATATAAAGGTAACAAATCAAATGCTTAAAGATTTTACCAAAGCCTATGTTCTAAAACAAATGAAAAGCTATGGAAATATTCAAATGGGCAACAAAGAGATTGATGGCATAGTTGAAAATGTTTTGAAAAACCAAAAAGAATCTGAAAAAATGATGAATGAAGTAATTATGATTGAATTAACTTCTTATTTCAAAAAGAAAATCAAAACAAATAAAAAGACAGTAACATTAAATGAATTTATTAAATTAGCCAATAAACAAAGTTAAAAAAATGAATAGTTCTCAAGAATTCAAAAAATATGCTAATAAACATCTTGGTATAAGCAGTACATCTCTACACAGTTACACATCTGCTTATCACAATTACATTAATCCAACTATAACAGAAGAAATTACTGAAAATAGACGACAAGTTACTATGGATGTATTCTCCAGGTTGATGCAGGATAGAATAATCTTTTTAGGCGTACCTATTAATGACACTGTTGCAAATATTATCCAAGCGCAATTATTATTTTTAGAGTCTAATGCACCAAAAGAGGATATTGAGATATATATTAATTCTCCTGGTGGGCAAGTTTATGCAGGTCTTGGTATTTATGATACCATACAATTTATATCTTCAGATGTTTGTACTATCTGTACTGGAATGGCAGCATCAATGGGTGCTGTTCTCTTGTGTGCTGGCCAGTCAGGAAAACGATCGGCATTAAAACACTCTCGAGTTATGATTCATCAACCTCTTGGAGGTACTCAAGGTCAAGCTTCTGATATACAAATTGTAGCTAAAGAAATTGATAAACTAAAAAGAGAGCTTTACGAAATAATTGCCAATCACTCTAAAAAGTCATACAACCAAGTCTCTAAAGACGGCGATCGTGATTTTTGGATGACTTCTAAAGAGGCTCTCGAATACGGCATGATTGATGAAATTTTAATTTCATCAAAAAAAAATAATTAATGGACAATAATAATGTTCTATCATGTGCTTTTTGTAACAAAAAAAAAGCTGAAGTTGACATATTAATAACGGGGGCCAACAGTAACATATGTGACGCCTGTGTAAACAAAGCAAATCAAATTGTTGAACAAGAAAAGATTAGTAGAAGTAAGTCCTCTAACATCAACAAATTCAAAAATCTAAAGCCACTCGAAATTCATAAATACCTTGACAAGTACATTATTGGTCAAGAAGTAACAAAAAAAGTCTTATCTGTTGCTGTTTATAATCATTATAAAAGAATTGATAATGAGTATGAAGGTGTTGAATTAGATAAATCAAATATCTTAATTATTGGTGAAACAGGAACTGGAAAAACATTATTTGCAAGAACAATTGCAAAGATGTTAAATGTACCCTTTTGTATTGTTGATGCAACTTCTCTAACTGAGGCAGGATATGTTGGTGAGGATGTTGAAACAATATTAACGAGATTACTTCAAGTCGCAGATTACGACACAGCTTCTGCTGAGAAAGGAATAATTTTTATTGACGAAATAGATAAAATTTCAAGAAAGAATGATAACCCCTCAATTACTCGTGATGTTTCAGGTGAGGGAGTTCAGCAAGCTCTTTTAAAACTCATTGAAGGTGATGTTGTCAATGTCCCTCCTCAAGGCGGTAGAAAACATCCCGACCAAAAATATATTCAGGTTAATACTAAGAATATACTTTTCATGTGTGGTGGTGCTTTTGCTGGAATTAGTGAAATTATCAAGGATAGGGTCAAGAAGAAAAGACTTGGTTTTTCTTCCAAGAATATAAAATTAAAAAGTAACTGTGATACATCTAATATTTTACCAACAGATATAAAAAAATATGGCATTATTCCAGAGCTCATCGGAAGATTACCAATAATTTCAAGGTTATCTCCTCTAACTGAAGAAATGCTTTATCAAATTTTAACACAGCCTAAGAATGCGATAATTAAACAATATGAATTATTATTTGCTATGGATGATATCAAACTCTCCATCTCAGATGATGTTTATAGACATATTGTTAAGCTTGCAGTTGATTTTAAATTAGGTGCTCGTGGACTTAGATCTATATGCGAAAAGTTATTTTTGGATGATTTATATAATTTACCTTCGAACAACAAAAAAAAGATTCTCAAGGTTGACATTAAATATGCTAAAAATAAACTAAAAGATTTTAATTTCAACGAATTTAGATCAGCCTCGTAATCTTTCTAATTTAAATATGGTGAATGCATATTTATGCTTTTCGTCCTTAGATTTACGACTTAATATACTTTCTTTCCAATGAAAATTATTAAGTTTTGGAAAATAGACATCTCCGTCAATTGATGCATGAACCCTAGTCAAATAGATTATGTCAACAAGATCTTTTTTGAGAGCGTATTCGTAAACAAGCCCACCGCCTATTATAAAAATATCTGAGTGACTTTGTTTTTTTGCTAATTTTATTCCTTCCTCAAGACTACTTGCGGTGATACAGTTTTCAGCTGAAAAATTAGTTTTTTTGCTAAGAATTATATTCGTTCTGTTGGGCAAAGGACGAAATTTTGGAGGAATAGATAAAAAGTTTTTTCTACCCATAATTACAACACTACCTTGTGTAATTTTTTTAAAAAAAGTCATGTCATCAGGTAAGTGCCATGGTAAATCATTTTTAACACCAATAACATTATTTTCGGACGCTGCAACAATTAGTTTAATCATAGCTTTAGACTGAAATAGGTGCTTTGATATGTGGATGAGGATCGTAATTTACTATTTCAAAGTCTTCGTAAACAAAATCAAAAATATTTGTTCTCTTTTTGATTTTCATAATTGGAGGATCTTTAGGCTCTCTGGTGATTTGCAATTGAGCTTGATTTATGTGATTAAGATATATGTGTGCATCACCAAGAGTGTGAATAAATTCACCACAATCTAAATTACAAACTTGTGCAATCATCATTGTTAGAAGAGCGTAAGATGCTATGTTAAATGGTACTCCAAGAAAGATATCTGCGCTACGCTGGTAAAGCTGACATGACAATTTATTATTCACAACAAAAAATTGAAACAAGGAATGACATGGTGGTAGAGCCATATCATTTATTTCACCAACGTTCCATGCACTCACAATATGCCTTCTTGAGTGTGGATTATTCTTTAGGTTATTTATCAGTTCAGAAATTTGATCAATGGTTTCTCCATTTTTAGTCTTCCATGAACGCCACTGACTCCCATATACAGGACCTAGTTCACCATCTTTATCAGCCCATTCATCCCAGATTTTAACATTATTATCCTTGAGGTATTTTATATTTGTGCTCCCCTTAAGAAACCAAAGTAATTCAAAAATAACAGATTTGAGATGAATTTTTTTAGTAGTTACTAGTGGAAATGATTTTTCAAGATTATACCTACTTTGATAACCAAATACGCTTAATGTTCCAGTACCTGTTCTATCGGTTTTTTCTATACCATTTTCTAAGACATGGTTAATGAGTTTAATATATTCTTTCATAATATAATTCCAACAATAATTGATGTTAATAATGATGCTGCTGTTCCAGCTATGAGTGCCTTAATACCTAAGTTGGATAGCTCTCTTCTCTTCTCTGGCGCAATAGCGCCAATGCCTCCAATTTGAATCCCAATAGAAAGGAAATTAGCAAACCCACATAAAAAGTAAGTTGCCATAATGGATGTTTTTTCAGAAATTAGGTTATTTTCTATCATATTACCAAGAGATTCATATGCAATAAATTCGTTTGCAACTGTTTTCTCACCAAGTAATTGACCAGCAAGCAGAATATCTTCAAATGGTATGCCAATGAACCATGCAATCGGAGCAAAAATAAATCCAAAAATCATTTCAAGAGATAATGAATTATATATTTCTGATGTACTTTCTAAGTAATTATTAATTCCAGTGTAATGTCCAAACAGATTTAATATTTCATTAAACAAAGCAATGAACGCAACAAATACTAATAACATAGCTCCAACATTTACTGCTAGCTTAATTCCTTGGACTGTCCCAATTGTTATGGAGTCAAAAATATTTGATCCTAAGCTTTGTTTTGAAATTTCCATTTTACTATTGATTTTTTCAGTTTCAGGAATTAGTAACTTACAAGCTACTATTGCTGCAGGAGCAGACATTACTGACGCTGCTAAAAGGTGGGGGGCGTACTGTTCACCAAGCATTGCTGTGAAGGCAATGAAGACACCGCCAGCTATTGTAGCCATACCTCCGCCCATCAAACACAATAATTCAGATTTTGTCATTTTTGATATGTAGGGTTTTATTAGTAACGGCGACTCAGTTTGACCCAAAAATATATTACCAGCAGCAGCTAAGCTCTCAGAGCCTGATAAGTTCATAGTTCTTTTCATAATGGATGCAAAAAAATATACAATTTTTTGAAGAATCCCCAAATAAAACAAAACACTGGTGAGAGCGGAAAAAAATACGATTGTGGGTAAAATTTGAAAAGCAAATATTGCTCCAAAAGATGAATCATTAACTAGGGTTTCTCCAAATAAAAAAATAGAACCATCTTTAGTAAAATTCAACAGAGACAAAAATATGTTACTTACTCCGTTAAAAACGTATTCAATCACGGGAATCTTTAGTATACAAATAGCAAAAATAAATTGAATAAGGAGACCTTTTAAAACAATATTCCATTTCACTTTGCTTTTGTTTGAAGACAACAAATAACAAACACCCAAAACAAATATTATCCCAATTATTCCCCTTAGTAATGTTTCAAAATTATTCATCTTTAATTTTATTTATTTTGTCTCGAATTTCAGCTGCTAATTCATAATTTTCATTTTTCAGGGCAACCAAGAGCTTTCGTTCCAAGGATTCAATAGACGAGTTGTCATTATTTTCTTTTTCATGATTTATTTCAATTGAAACGTCGGTAACTGATTCATCATTATCAGTTAAATAGTTTTGAGATTTGTCAAGAATTTCTTTATATGTGTAAATACTTGCATTAAATCTTATCGCAATTGCAATTGCGTCTGACGTTCTTGAGTCAACAGAAAAATTATTATTTGTCTTTTTGTCTATAAAAACTAATGATGAATAAAAAATTCCTTTAACTAGTTTATGGATTATTATTTTTTCAAGAATAATTTGTGATTTTTCAGCAATATCCAAAAATAAATCATGAGTTAGGGGTCTTGGAGATTTAATATTTTTGTCAAGTCCAATTGCGATTGCTTGCGCTTCACACTGGCCGATAACTATTGATAACTTTTTTAATCCCCGGTCTTCCTCTAAAAAGAGTGCATATGCTCCAGACTTAAATTGACTATACGAAATTCCAACAATATTCAATTTTATTAAATCCATTTAGTTCTTGTATTGCTTAATCTCTTCAATTAACTTTGGAATTATATCAAAAGCATCGCCAACTATTCCATAGTCTGCTGATTTAAAGAAGGGAGCCTCAGGATCAGAATTTATGACAACGATATTTTTTGAACTATTTACTCCCGCGAGGTGTTGAATTGCACCAGAAATTCCAATAGCAATATAAAGTTCAGGGTTAATTGCAATTCCAGTTTGACCAACATGTTCTGAGTGTGGTCTCCAGCCCATGTCTGAAACAGGTTTTGAACAAGCTGTTCCGGCATTAAGTAGATTAGCGAGTTCTTCAATCATTTTCCAATTTTCAGGCCCTTTAAGACCTCTTCCAGCAGACACAACAATATTAGCATCTGGTAATGAAATTTTTTCGGTAGATTCGCTTCTTGAAAGAACCTTTAATTTTGGTTCATAAGTTGACTTGTTGAATTCAATTTCATTTAGCTCAAATTCTACAGGTGATTCATTAATTTCTCCAATTGAGTTTGGTACAATAGAAATCGCATTTAATTTACTTGACGATTGGTATTCTACAATTGCTTTACTTGAGTAAGCTTTACATTTTACTGACATTGGAGAAATAGAATCAGGATGTGAAATTACGTTACTTAAAAGTTCATAGTTGAGTTTTTGAGAAATGATAGGAGACACATTTTTTCCGAGATTTGTATTAGAAAAGACTAATGTTTGATAGTCTCCATCTTGGATATGATTTTGACATATTTCAGCAATTAAATCATTAGAAGCCTCTTCAAACTTAATATTGGATATATTAATTATCTTATCGGCACCAAATTTAGATAGTTCTGATGGTTGTTTAGCAGAAAATGTTAAAACAGTTAATTGAGAGTTTAATTTATCTGCAATTTTCTTAGCATAAGAAACAGTTTCAAAGGAGTTTTTTTTAAAACGGCCTTCCCAGTTTTCAATTAATGTAAATAGAGACATGTTAATATTATTTTGTGTTATTAAATTACTTTAGCTTCCTTGTGAAGGAGTTGTACAAGCTCTCCTACGTTATCCTCCGAAATGATTTTGCAGTCTGACCTTTCAGACGGTTTACTTAGTTCAAGAATCTCAATGTTATTGTTGTATGTTGACTCAGGATCTAATATTTCAAGAGGCTTTGTTCTTGCAGTCATAATTCCTCTCATTGATGGAATTTTTAAGTCTTTTTCTTCAACTAACCCCTTTTGTCCTGCAACAACAGCAGGTAAAGAACATTCACACATCTCGTGTCCACTATCTATCTCTCTTTTAGCATTTATTTTGTCATCAGTATAATCTAGGCCGACACAAGAGTTTATGAATGGCAAGTTTAATTTTGCCGCAATAAAACCAGGGACTTGTCCGCCGTTGAAATCTATGGACTCTCTTCCACAAAATATTATGTCAAATTTATTTTTTGAACAATAATCTGCAATCAAATTTGCAACGGACTTACTACTATCAGAATCAGCATTGATTCGTACAGCATTATCGGCTCCAATCGCAAGAGCTTTTCTGAGGACAGATTCACTTTTTGAATCACCGACACTAATTACGGTGACGTTGGCACCTGAACTTTCTTTCATAAAAATAGCCTTAGTTAAGCAAAATTCATCGTATGGATTAATGATGAAAGTGATACCTTCTTCATCTAATTTTTTTTTATTTTGTGTAAAATTTATTTTGGATGTTGTGTCAGGAACACAGCTTATACAAACAAGAATATTCATAATTAGAAACGAGTTAAATTTATTATACTAAAATAATTAAAAAAGATGTAATATTTTAGTCATTTGTGCAGATGTTGTCAATTAATAAATAAATTTGTGTAAATAATTAAATCATGAGAGAAATACAATTTAGGGAAGCTATAGCAGAGGCAATGGCAGAAGAAATGAGAATTGACAGTAGCATCTTTTTGATGGGAGAGGAAGTTGCTGAATATAACGGCGCTTACAAGGCTTCCAAAGGTCTCCTTGATGAATTTGGACCTGATAGAATAATTGACACTCCAATTTCTGAGGGTGGATTTGCCGGTATTGGGGTTGGAGCTGCAATGAATGGAATGCGACCAATCATTGAATTCATGACTTTTAATTTTTCTTTGGTTGCAATTGATCAAATAATAAATAATGCTGCTAAGATGAAGCAAATGTCAGGTGGTCAATTTAATATTCCAATTGTTTTCAGAGGACCTACTGGCTCTGCTGGACAGTTAGGTGCAACTCATTCCCAGTCATTTGATAATTGGTTTGCCAACTGCCCTGGTCTAAAAGTTGTTGTCCCATCTAATCCTTACGACGCCAAAGGATTACTTAAATCCTCTATTCGAGACAATAACCCTGTGATTTTTATGGAGTCTGAACAGATGTATGGAGATAAAGCTGATGTTACTGAAGATGAATATGTTATTCCAATTGGAAAAGCAAATGTTATTTCTCAAGGCGATGACGTTACAATAGTTTCTTATGGTAAAATGCTTAAACGTGTAACAGAGGCTTCAGAAAAATTAAAACAAGATAATATAAATGTCGAAGTCATCGATCTTAGAACCCTGAGACCAATAGATTATGAAACGATTGTAAGATCCGTTAAAAAGACCAACCGCTTAATCATAGTAGAGGAAAGTTGGCCACTCGGTTCAATTTCAAGCGAAATAAGTTATAAAATTCAGAAAGATGCTTTTGATTTTCTTGATGCACCAGTCAATAGAATTTGCTCAGCAGATACACCAATGGCATACTCACCTCCACTTGTTGATGCGTTTTTACCAAGTGTAGAAAAGATAATTGACTGTGTCAAAAGAGTGATGTATATTTAATTTATTTTTTGAATATTCCTCCTAGGTTGGAATCTATCTTTTCAATTATATATCCAAGATCTGACTTATTGTTATGAAAATCAATTTCATTGGCTTGAATCACAAGATGATTGTGTTTATAATTATCAAAGAACGCTTCATATCGCTCATTAAGTCTTTTGAGATAATCTATCCTTATTCCCTCTTCATAATCCCTTCCTCTTTTTTGGATTTTATTTACTAGAGACGGAACATCTGATCTAAGATAAATTAATAAGTCCGGAGGAGATACAACGGATTCCATTAACTTAAATAGGCTCAAATAATTGTCATAATCTCTTTGAGTCATTAGGCCCATAGACTGTAAATTGGGAGCAAAAACATAAGCATCCTCATATATAGTTCTGTCTTGAATTATTGTTTTTTTTGATTTCGCAATGTCTTGGACTTGCCTAAATCTACTATTTAGAAAGTAAACCTGTAAATTAAACGACCAACGTTGCATATCTTCATAAAAGTTGTCAAGGTATGGGTTGTCGTCAACAGCCTCAAAAAGTGGGGACCACTTATAATGTTTTGATAGTAACTTACATAATGTTGTTTTGCCAACTCCAATATTTCCTGCTATTGCTATGTGCATAATATTTTTTTTTGTTAATATAGAAAAAACTATAATTTTTTTAATAAAAAATCTATAAAGTTTCTTTCATTATGCAATCTTTTAATTTTGTTCTGACCTCCAAGTTTATTTTGCTCTTTGAGGATTTTGAAAAAAAAGTTTTTAGGTGCGGAACGAATAATGGGTTTTTTGAGTAGAATATCTTTGAACCTCTTTGACTCATAGTCAGAATTTATAGATTTCAACTTCAAGTCTATCAAATTTGAAAACTCAACAAGGTCATATGGAAGTTTTTCGAACTCAATTATCCACTCATGACAGCCTGTTTTGTCGTTGTAAAATAATGGACTTGCTATGTATTCGTTGACTGAAGAATTAGTTTTGATACATGCATAATTTATTGCGTCGTCAGAGTTTTCAACACTAAGCTCTTCACCAAAAGCATTTATAAAACACTTAGTTCTCCCACTGATTACAATTTTAAATGGATTCAATGACGTAAAATATACCGTATCCCCAATCTCATATCTCCAAAGACCTCCGTTTGTCGTTAGGATTAAACTGTAGTTTTTATTTAGCTCCACACTTTTTAGATCAACAATATTGTTCTTGTCTGCAATTCCATTTGTAATTGGTGCAAATTCATAAAATATACCATGATTAGTTAGCAGAAGTAGATCATTTTTATGTAAATCATTCTGTAATGCAAAAAAACCTTCAGACGCATTATAAATCTCCATAAAATTGATTTTTTTAGAAAGAAACTCATTAAATGTGTTTTTATAATTTTTAAAACAAGTTCCTCCGTGCATATACAATTCAAGATTTGGCCATAGATCATTTATTTTTTCAATTTTATTTTGTTTTAAAACTTCATTAATAATTTTTATAGTCCAAGATGGTACACCAGAAATACTTGAAATGTCAGAGTTAATAACCTCATTGGAAATATTTTTCACCTTTTCCTCCCAGTCTTCCATTATCGCTGTTTTCATTGATGGTAGTCGTTTTTGTTGCACCCAAAAAGGTAGATTTTTAATTATTATTGCTGACAAATCACCGGCATAACTATATTTTAAATCTTCAAAATTTGTACTACCACCAATCATTAAACTCTTTGAGTTTAAAATTTTTGTTTTTGAATTGTTTTTCAAGTACAGTGACAGCATGTCTTTACCAGCTTTAAAATGGCAATTTCTCAATGACTCTATGGTTACAGGAATGTATTTACTTTTATTGTTAGAAGTCCCAGATGACTTTGCAAACCATTTTGGTCTACCTGGCCAAAGTATGTCTTGTTTTGTAATTGATAAATTTATGTATTTACTTAGATCGTCATAATTAAAGATTGGTAATCTGGAGTTAAAATCGTCATAATTAAAGATTTTTTGAAACTTATATTTTTCTCCAAACATTGTGTTTCTAGAAAATTTTATGTGATTCATTAAAATCTTCTGCTGACAATTAATCGAACTATTAATTGAAAGTTCTATAGATTTTAATCTTTGTTTTATTAATAAACTAATGATATTATTAATTATATTCATGATAAATAGGACACTGCTAATATAAAAAAGAGTTTAAAGATATGTACACCGGATCATTGGATAAGATGAATTCTATTTTAGAGAACCCTGTAAAATATTCATTTGTAGTGGGTGATAAATGTATTGATTTAAACGATTTTATCGGATTAAAAATTTCAATTGATTGGCTCGGAAATGTTTCTTGTGTATGTGGGAAGTCTCTAAACAAATTTTATCGACAAAATTTTTGTTATCAGTGTTTTTGGAATTCTCCTTTAGCATCTCAAAGTATTTTTAAACCGGAATTATGTACTGCCGATTTGGGAATTGAAGAACGTGACTTGGACTGGGAAAAAAAATTTCAAATTGCACCTCACTATGTTTATCTAGCAAACTCTAGTGGATTAAAGGTTGGTATAACAAGAAAAACTCAAAAAATTACCAGATGGATTGATCAAGGTGCAAGTCAAGCAATTTTATTTGCTGAGGTGCCAAACAGGAGACTCTCGGGCATAATTGAAGTAGAACTAAAAAAACATTTAGCAGATAAAACAAATTGGAGAAGAATGTTGTCTGGAGAGCCAGAAAAAATTGACTTATTGGAAAAAAAGAATGAATATTCTGAAAAAATTCCCTCTGAGTTAAGAAGATTTGTACACTCAGATGATGAAGTAACAAATATAAATTATCCAGTTAAAGTTTTTCCAGTCAAGGTAAAATCTTTATCCTTGTCAAAAGTAAAAAAAATTGAAGGAAAACTTACAGGCATAAAGGGCCAGTATCTGTTGTTTGAGAATGATCGTGTTTTTAATGTACGATCTCACAAAGGATATAATGTAAAAATATCACTTTAGCTCTTGATCAATTTTTAATTTAAATTTTTTTCTGAGATAGAACACTGCAAGGTATATAAGTGGAGTATCTATAATTGCAATTATTATTTTAAATGTAAATCCATGTAAAAAAAGTTGACCAAATTTATTCCACTCGATTGCACCACCAAAACAAAGAAGAAAAATAATTAAAAAAGTATCAATCAGCTGTGAGAAAATCGTTGAGCAATTATTCCTTAGCCATAAATGTTTGCCTTTAGTTAATTTTTTCCAAAAGTGATAGATTCTAATATCAATTAGTTGTGCACATAGGTATGCAATCATAGATGCTGCAACTGCTAAAATAGTGTTACCAAAAACAAGTTTAAAAGTACTATCATCGACAGGCGACCATGAAGTAGAAGGAACGAGGTTAGCAAGGCTAATAATAACAAGACAAAAAATACTTGCGTAGATTCCGGTGATGACCATTTTATTAGCTTTTTGCTTTCCGAAAATTTCAGATACAACGTCAGTTACCAGAAATGTTACTGGATAAAATATTATTCCTACAGATAACTCGAAGTTAATGCCAAAAAAGTTTAGATGAAAAAACTTTTGAAAGATTAAATTAGAAACAACAAGTGAGGTAATAAATAAACTTAGAAAAAAAAGATAAAAATCATTTGATTTGTTCATAAACTATTCTATTTCAAACTTAATTGGAAGAAGTGCTTGGATACCTTGCATTTTTAAATATTTATTTTTTAGCTCATCAAGGTAAAACTTTTCAACTCCAATTTTTGAGATTTTAGATTGAGTTTCAATATTATCAATAATTGCATCAAATCCAGTTTTTTTTCTCGGGAGCTCAATTAATACATAATCATCAATATTTGCTAATTGTGAAGCAATGTTAATTGCATCAATAATTCCGCCAATTGAGTCAACAAGTCCGTTATTTAAAGCAGCACGTCCAGTCCAAACTCTACCCTGACCGATTGAGTCAACATTATTTAAGGACATTTTTCTACCTTCTGAGACGTGTTTAATAAAATCATTGTAGGTGTTTTTTACAGATCTTTGGATTAACATTTTTTCTCTTTCTGACAGGCTTCTATATATTGATCCAAGATCAGAAAAGTCGTTAGTTTTAATATTTTCAAAATCTAATTTCATTTTCTCTTTTAGTAGTTCTTCGGCAGTAAAAAATAGTCCAAAAACTCCTATTGAGCCAGTTATTGTGTTTTCTGAAGCTAGAATTTTATCTGCAGCGCATGAAATGTAATATCCACCTGATGCTGCAACATTACCCATTGATATTACAAGAGGTTTGTTTTTTTTGGAAGTCTTTATTTGATTTAGAATTTCATCAGAAATTAGAGCCGATCCGCCAGGTGAATTGACTCTCAGTACTACAGCTGCTACATTTTTATCCTCAAATGCACTTTTTATAGTCTTAGTGTAACCAGAATGAATGTTATTTTCATTGCCGTCAATCCCTCCTTCGGCATAAATTACA
This sequence comes from Flavobacteriales bacterium, assembly GCA_002863085.1. Classification (GTDB taxonomy): domain Bacteria; phylum Bacteroidota; class Bacteroidia; order Flavobacteriales; family TMED113. Next base: position 4,277 of record PKDT01000002.1, on the reverse strand, counting down.
GCAATTTCATTTTTTGATTTTTTATAACTTTCGTCTAATAGATTTAATGAAATATATTCAGTTTCATTTCTATCAATACCTAATTTTTCGGAAATTAACAATTCAAAGTCCTCTGGATATATTGCTGCGTCAACTAGACCATAATCAATAATTTCATTTGATTGTAAAGTTAATGTCATATTATTAGCTATCTCATTTAATTTACTTATATCAATATTCCTGCTAATTGAAATATCTTCAGTCATTACAGACCACAAATCGGATATAATCTCAGACACCTGTTTTTTATTTTCGTCACTCATTTTATTGTCAAGAAATGGTTCAACAGCAGCTTTAAATTTACCATGTCTTATGACCTCGGGCTTAATGCCTATTTCTTCAAGAGAATTTTTAAAAAAAGTTGTAGTTGAACTTATTCCCTCAAATGAAACTATACCAGTAGGATATACAAAAACTGAGTCTGCGACTGAAGCAATATAATATGCACCTTGAGAATAAACTGTAGAGTAAGAATAAATAAACTTTCCAGATTTTTTAAAATTATTAAGTGCGTCTCTTATCTCTTTTGAAGATGCAGCACCTGGGGAAATAAAATTGTTCATATCTAAAACAATTCCACGGACGTTTTCGTTATTTATTGCATTGTCAATGGAATTTAGAAAGCTTAGTAAATTCATATTCTTAGTAGTTTCTGAACTGTTAAATTTTAAAAGTTCTGAGAAGGGGTCATCATTGACTTTGTCAGTGATAGGAAAGTCAAATTTAATTTTTAGAACACTATTTTTGTCAATTTTTCCACTGTCCGAAGACAAAGACATGATTATCGACGAAAAAATTATAATTACAGTTAATGAAAAAAATAACAGTATAAAACCAATTACAAAACCAACCGCTGATGACAATGTATTTTTTAAGAAGGAACTTTTCATATGTTTATATTTTTGAAAACATGTTTGTAAATTTAATAATTTAATGAAACATATTTGTCATATATCAATTGGAAGTAATCTTGGAGATAGGATTTCGTCAATCAACCAATCTATTTATGAGCTTTCAAGGTTTTCAAATGTTATTTCAAAATCACATGTTTATGAAAGTTCATCATGGGGCTACAATGATAAAAATTCTTATTTTAATTTAGTAGTTAAATTGGAAACAGATTTAAGTGAACATCAGTTAATGGAATCGATTTTAAAAATTGAAAAAGGTTTAGGCCGTGAAAGAAGCAAAGAAAATCGATATCAAGCACGAACAATAGATTTAGATATTATTTTTTTTGATGATTTAGTAGTCAATACAAATAATTTAATCATTCCGCATCCCAGATATCACAAAAGAAACTTCGTACTTGTTCCTTTGAATGATATTTCACCTAAATTAGTTTGTCCTGTCTTTAAAAAATCAGTTAATGACTTATTAATAATATGTGATGATTTATCAAAAGTAAGTCGTTTATAAATTATTAATAATTTTTTTTTCAAATCTTAAAAATATTTGAATTTTAATATAAATTTGTTGCTAAACAAACAATAAAAAATATGTCAATTTTAAAAAAAATAACTTTTGTATTATTATCATTACCTATATTGGGTTACAGTCAAAGTCAATTTCATGACGTAAACATAGGAGTATCCTTAGGTTCTTTGAATGAAACCGGAGAAGTTAAAAGTGATGGACTAAGTCCTGTTTTCGGTATTAACATTTCTAAACACTTAAACAGTCAGGTTTCTGTCTCCACGAACCTTATTTTAGGTTCATCATCTGGGGGAAGTGGTGATGATAAGTTTGATACTAGCTTAATGGCTTTGTATGCTAATCTATCATATTACATAGTACAGCATGAATCTTTTGCAGTATATCTTTCAGGCGGAGTTGGTTCATTGAGTTTTGATGGAGAGTTAGAAAATGCTGATTCTGATTTTTCACAAAAACTTTTTTCGAATAACAGTATGATGTTAACTCGAGCCATAGGATTTATGTATCCTGTTACTAATTCAATTAACATCTCTGCTAGTTTTAATTTATACAACCCGCTAAATGGAGATGGCCTTGATAACTATCAAGAAGAAATGGCAAAAAACGGTTTTAGTGCTTTTCAAGTTGGTTTTACTTACGGTTTTGGTAAGGAAAGTGAAGAATCAGCTGAGTGGTCTAACCCAATTGATGTTATGACAAATAAAATGAACGTGGTAGAAGATCAAGTTGCTACATTAGTTATTGATACTGATGGGGACGGTGTAGCTGACAAATTTGATAAAGAAAATAATACCCCACAAGGTGTAGCAGTTGATGGTAGTGGTCGATCACTAGATGTTGACTCCGACGGGGTGCCGGATTACAAAGATATTGATCCATTTACAGCACCCGGTGTAGCTGTTGATTCAAAAGGCTTAGAACTTGACGATGATAGTGATGGTGTGCCAAATAGTCAAGATTTAGAGCCTAATTCACCGGAGGGATGCACAGTTAATTTTCAAGGTGTTCAAATCGTCGGTAAAGGAGCATTTTTACCTACGGTTTACTTCGACGTATCCTCATCCAAGCTAGATTATGGAAACTATCAAAGACTTGCTACAGTTGCAAGTGTTCTTAAGGCAAACCCTTCTTACAAGCTAAGAGTAATTGGTTTTGCTGACTCAGTTGGAGACTCAGAAGCAAATTACAAATTGGGTCTAAGTAGAGCTAACGCTGTAATTGAGATATTAATTAACACTTTTTCTATTGACATCAACAGGTTGATAGCGGACTCACAAGGAGAAAACAATTTACTTGCTAATGAAAAAGTAAAACTTAAACTTAAAGACGGCTTAAGATCTAATAGTGACGGAACCCGCTTTTTAAATAGAAGAGTTGAATTTATTATTGAATAAATAAAGTCTGGAGCCCTGTTCAATTCAATCAGGGCTCTTACTTAATTTCCATAATACTATACCAGCAACCACTGCAACATTCATTGAGCTTTTCAATCCAAATTGTTTTATTTGTATGCATTCATTTGCTAAATCAATTACTTGAGCTGACACGCCTTTGACCTCATTTCCGAAAACTAAAGCTATTTTTTTGGATTGATGTTCAAATTCAGATAAATCTTTACTTTTGACACCTTGTTCAATAACTGTGATTTGGAATTTTTCTTTTATCAATTTATTAACAGCATCTGTTGTAGAGCTAACATACTCCCAATCAACAGACTCTGTAGATCCTAGTGCAGTTTTATGAATTTCTCTATTTGGTGGAGTGGCACAAATACCACATAGGAATATTTTTTTTATATCAAAAGCATCAGAAGATCTAAATATAGAACCAATATTGTTCATGCTTCTAACATTATCAAGGACAACAACAATTTCTATATTATTTTTTTTTGACATATATTGAGTTTAAATTCTAAACTAATTAAATTTTTAAAATTTGAATAACGAAAAAGCTAAAAAAGAAACGCCACTTATGAAACAATACTTTTCGATTAAGAAAAAGTATCCTGATTCTCTTGTTCTTTTTCGTGTCGGAGATTTCTATGAAACATTTGGTGAAGATGCAATAAAATCGTCTACAATTTTAAATATAATTTTAACTAAGAGAGCTAATGGAAGCTCAAATATTGAATTAGCGGGATTCCCACATCACTCATTAAATACTTATTTACCAAAGCTCGTTAAAGCTGGTCAAAGAATAGCGATTTGTGAGCAACTAGAAGATCCAAAAATGACAAAAAAAATCGTCAAAAGAGGAGTGACTGAGCTAATCACACCAGGTTTATCACTAAGTGACGATGTACTTGATTCTAGAAAAAATAATTTTCTTGCCTCTTTATTCTTTGGAAAAAAAATTGCACTTGCATTGCTTGACATCTCAACTGGTGAATTCTTTGTTACTCAGGGTGATATAACCTATATAAATAAAACAATTAGTAATTATTCACCAAGTGAAATTATTTATCAAAAGTCCCTTAGGAATTCAATTTCACAAAAAATTAACGGTGATTTTTATTTCTATCCAATTGATGATTGGATATTTGATTTACAATTTTCCAAAGAATTATTGTTAAATCATTTTAAAGTAAAATCTTTAAAGGGCTTCGGTATTGAAAAGTTTGATGAAGCAATCGTTTCAGCTGGTTCAGTTTTACATTATTTAGGACAAAATAAACAAGATAACTTATCTCACGTAACAACTATTAAAAAGCTAAATGAGACAAATTATGTCTGGTTAGATGATTTTACAATAAGAAATTTAGAGCTTATAAATTCCACAGATCCGAGTGGAAAAAGTTTAAT
>PKDT01000014.1 GCA_002863085.1 Flavobacteriales bacterium | reverse complement strand
TTATTCTTTCTTGCTTAACAATTCTTAAACGATTTCTATTTTCATATATCTCTTTCATTGATTTTTTGTCAATTTCAAAATTTAATATTGTTGCAAATCTGACTGCCCTCATCATTCTTAGTGGGTCATCAATGAAAGTTTTTTTTGGATCTGTTGGAGTTTTTAGTAGCCTGTTTTTGATGTGTTCAAGTCCGTTGAATGGATCATAAAAGAAACCAAAATTGTTATTATTCAATCCAATTGCCATTGCATTAATTGTGAAGTCTCTTCTAAGTTGGTCATCTTCAATTGTACCACTACAAACAACTGGGTTTCGGCTATTTTTGTTATATGATTCCTTTCGAGCACCGTTAAATTCTAATTTTACTCCGTTATATGATATTGCTGCTGTTCCAAATGACTTATACTTGGTGATTTTATAAATTTTCAATTTTTTTGCTACTTTTTCTGCAAGCTCTATACCACTTTTGTCAGTTACAATGTCAAATTCCGTTTCTGATGTTTTTCTTTCTATAACGGAGTCACGAACCCACCCACCAATAACAAATATTTTGTGACCTAAATCATCACCAATATCTCCAATTAACTTAAATAGAGGGTCTTTTACAATGTCTTTTCTAACTTTCATTTAATTTCTGATTATTTCAAAATTAAAATTATCAATTAATTTTATAATTTTTGAGGGCTTCTTATTCGAATCAATATTAGATTCAATTTCAGGAACTATATAATCCATATTATTTTTAATGTAGGAGGAAATGTTACTAAATTTTTTTGGAGTTTCGTAACCTGAAATGTTTGCTGACGTTGAGGTAATTGGTTTGTTAAATTTTTTTATAAGTTCATGTATGAAGTATTTGCCAACTAATCTAACTGCAATGCTGTTCTGGTGAATTAATAATTTTGGTAAATTTATAGGATTCTTATAAATAATTGTAGTTGGCTCATTATTATTTTTCAATATTTCATTTGCAATAGTCGGCATGTTATTTATGTAGCGGTCTAACATTTTTTTTGAACTCATTAGAAGAATCAGTCCCTTTTCTTTTGATCTTTTTTTAAGACTATATATTTTTTTTATTGCAGCTTCACTTGTTGCGTCACATCCTATACCCCAGACTGTGTCTGTTGGATATAAAATTACACCACCACTTTGAAGGTGTGTACATGTCTTATAAATAATCTTGTCAATATTTTTTGTGTTCATAAACTAAACTTTGATATAGATCAATAAGTTGTTCACCTTGCTTTTTATTAGAAAACTTCTTAACATAATCATTATTTTTTAGAACTCTTAATTTTACTTCCTCTTTATTGTTAATTATATAATTAAGTTGATCTAATATTGATTTAATATTATTTTGAGTAAAATAAAATGAATATTTACCACCTATTTCTTTACAAATTTCATTTTTAGGAATGATTATTGGAATTGAGCAATTCATTGCTTCAATAATTGGAATACCAAAACCTTCATCAACGGATGGATAAATTAGGCCCAAACTATTTTTGTAAAGTGATGCCAAATCTTTCGTTGTTTTTGCTTTAATGAAATTTATTTGATTATTTATTTTATTTTGATTGATATAATTTTTAATATTATCGTAATTACTATCTTTTTTGCCCACACAAATAATGTTAAGATTTCTTTGAGCTTTCAGTACTTTAAGTAAGAAAATTAGATTTTTTCTTTTCTCTGTTCCGCCAACAAAAATAAAATAAGGTTTGGTTAGTTTATTTTTATAATTATAGTTTAATAAAAGATTGGAGCTTTTATTTTTAAATTCATCATCACATGACTGATAAATAACTTTAATTTTTTCTGGATCTATCCCATAATATTTAATTATATCATATTTAGTTCTATTACTTACAGCAATAATCATATTAGAGTTTTTACATGCATATCTACTTTTTAAATCGTATATTTTTCTATCAAAATAATTGTAGAACTGTGGATATTTAATAAATAAGAGATCATGAATTGTGACAATACTTTTGGTATTTAGTCCTACTGGAATTTCATTGCTAAGTCCATGAAAAATTTCAACATTTTTTTTATTAATGTCATGTGCTGATAAAATTGATCTCCAGATAAAATTATTAACGAATTTATGAGGGGTAATAATCTTTGATTTATCAGGTAAAGGGAAATTTATGTTTTTTTTAGTTGTGTATAAAAAAAATTCGTTTTTTGAATCTGCGAGAGACATTATCAAATTCCTACTATAATTCCCAAGTCCTGTGTAATTGTTAAATGCCCTTTTCGCGTCAAATGCTATTTTCAAAATTCTGGATATTATACTGAAACATTAAAGTCTCTGAGTACTTGGTTGAGACTTGTTTTTTTATTTGTACTTTTTTTTCTTTTACCAATTATTAAAGCACAGGGAACCGAGTATTCACCGCATTTAAATTTTTTCTTGTATGTTCCAGGAATAACTACAGATCTTTTAGGAATTTTAGCTTTATATTGAATTTCTTTATCTCCAGAAATATCAATTATTTTTGTAGAATTTGTTAGTACAATTCCAGCACCTAATACAGCTTCTTCCATCACCCTTACTCCTTCGACAACAATGCATCTTGAACCTATGAAACAGTTGTCTTCAATTATTACTGGACTAGATTGAATAGGTTCAAGCACACCACCTATCCCAACACCACCACTTATGTGTACATTTTTTCCAATTTGAGCACATGAACCAATTGTTGCCCATGTGTCAATCATACTGCCACTATCTACATATGCACCAATATTTACATAACTGGGCATTAGTATTACATTTTTATTAATATATGATCCGTAACGAGCAATAGCATGTGGGACAACTCTAACTTTTTTATTTGAATAACCATTTTTTATTGGAATTTTATCATAATATTCAAATGGTCCAAATTCTATTTTTTTCATTTTTTGTGACCTAAAGTATAGTATAATTGCTTTTTTTAGCCATTCATTTACAAACCATCCATTGTCAGTTTTGTCAGCTATTCTAACTATTCCTTTGTCGATTAATTCAATTGTTTTATTAATCCATTTTTTTAGTTTAAGGTCAATATCAATTTGTTCAAAATTATTATTGATAGCTTCTTTACAATCTTCAATTAATTTTTTATTTATCACAAATCTTTATTTTTTTAAATTCTTCAAATATATATAAAAACACTAATAAGATAATTAGTACCATTTCTATTTTATGTTAATTTTACAAATAAATTTTTTAAATGGGAAAAATATTAGGAATTGATTATGGCGAAAAAAGAATTGGCTTAGCTCAGACTGATGATGATAAAATTATTGCTGTTCCATTAGAGACAGTTGAAACAAAAAAAATATTTAAATATTTAAATGAAAATTTTAAAAAAAACTGTGTTGAATCCTTTGTGATTGGTGAGCCAAAAACCCTTGATGATAAACCAGCATCCATTTCAAACAAAATAAATTTATTTTGTGAAAGACTGTTCAAAATTTATAAAAAACCTATTTATAGAATTGATGAAAGATTTACTTCAAAAATAGCCTTTCAGTCAGTTTTGAGTATGAAACTAAAAAAAACAAAACGTGAGGATAAAAAATTAATTGATAAGTTGAGCGCCACTCTGATTCTGCAGTCTCACCTAGACAGAATTAAAATAAATAAAAAATGATTCTACCAATTTACATATATGGACATGATGTTCTAAGAAAAAAATGTTTACAAATGAAACCAGATTATCCTAATCTTGATAATCTCATTCAAAATATGTTTGAAACAATGAAAAATGCAAATGGGATAGGCCTTTCGGCTCCTCAGATTGGTTTATCTGTTAGTTTGTTCATAATTGATCTTACATATTATTCGGCTGAAGACCCGACTGTTCCTCCTGTAAAAGAAGTATTTATAAATCCAGAAATAATAAGTGAATATGGCGAAATAACTACACACAATGAAGGATGTTTAAGCATTCCAGACGTAAGAGGCGATGTTCAACGACCGAGTGAACTTGATGTTAGATATTTTGATGAAAATTTTATTGAAAAAAGAAAAAAAATTGAAGGATTATTCGCTAGAGTTTTTCAACACGAGTTTGATCATTTAAATAAAAAATTATTCATAGATCATTTGAGCTTTATGAAAAAGAACATGTTGAATAAAAAATTAAATCTCATTGCTAGAGGAAAGTTTAATAAGTCATATCCTGTTAAAATTAAATAGTTTTAAATGAAAAAAATATATAATTCTCTAGAAAAACTCAGTAGTGTGTTGTTGGAACTTAGACAAAAGTGTCCTTGGGATAAAAAACAAACTATTGATTCACTTAGACACTTAACGATTGAAGAGGTTTATGAGCTCTCTGAGGCTATACTCTCAAACGATTATGATCTTATAAAGGAAGAATTAGGTGATATATTATTGCACATACTATTTTACTCACTTATCTCAGATGAAAATAATAAATTTAGTTTAGTTAATGTAATTGACTCACAGGTAGAAAAATTAATAAAGAGGCATCCGCACATATATGAAAATTTAGATGTCAAAAATATAAATGATGTTAAAAAAAATTGGGAGTTAATAAAGCTCAAAGAAAATAAAAATAAAACTGTTCTATCTGGGGTTCCAAAATCACTCCCAACTTTGCTAAAGACCTACAGAGTAATTGAAAAAGTTAGAGGGATTGGCTTTGATTTTGAATCTCGCAAAGATTGCTTAGAAAAGGTAACTGAAGAACTGAACGAATTTAATAGTGAGTTGAATAAAAATAATAAAGACAAAATGACTGAAGAATTTGGTGATTTACTTTTTTCAATTATTTGTTATGGTCAAAGACTTGGAATAAATTCGGTAGATTCACTTGATTATACAAATAAGAAATTTATTAAGAAATTTAACAAATTGGAAAAAAAACTTCATGAAAGTAAATTGACATTTTCTAATGTTAAACCATCATATTTAAAAACTTTATGGAGTCAGATAGAGAATTAAGATATTATAATTAGCCCTATTAAAACTAGAAGCATATATAACATGGTAGGGAAAATTTTAAAATCAAAATTTTTATAGTTTGAATGCTCAATTTTATAACCCCACATACAATATAATATATAAAATCCGCTGCCTAATACAGCAAATATCCAGTGTCCAGTTGTAATTGCATCCATTTACTTAAATTTTACTGGATTGAGTGTTATAGTGAAAATATCATCAATAAATTTGTCACCAAGATCAGAAAAGAAACTTTTAGATGCATATTTAATGTTATACAAGGATCTGTCGACCTTAATTTCAGCTTTAAATTCAAGAGGTCCAGTCATTTCATAATTAAAGCTTATGGGATTTGGAATATTTTTGATTGTTAATATTCCTGACATTTTACTGTTGTCAACATCTTTTATAATAAAAAATGCTTCAGGAAATTTCTCAACATCAAAAAAATCCTCATTTTTTAAGTGACCTTCAATATTAGCTTTGGGCTTACCTTCTAAATCTGTACAATTGATAGTTTGCATATCAAAAATAAATTTACCACCGGAAATTGATCCGTTTGAATCTATTTGAATTGAACCTCTTTTTAAACTAATATCTCCATTGTGAGAACCTGTAGGTTTTTTTCCAATCCATTCAATGCTACTGATTGAAGAGTCAATATCATATATTCCTGGTTTTAATTTATAATCTTCAACTTTATTTATTTTGGTTTTAGACTCGGGTTGTTTGTTAGTCTTATTACTAACACATGATGAAAAAAATATAATAAATGTTAATAAAAATAATGATGTTTGTAGTATGTTTTTCATTGTATTTGTTTTACTTAAGTTGCTAATTTAATTAAATTAAATCAAATGAAAAAACAAATAAAATCTGTAAAGAAGTTTCATGAAGCATTTGGTATCAAAAATCTTGAAACACCAAATTCAAATATTGATAAAAATGTTTACCAACTTAGATATAAACTTATGCATGAGGAAAATCTGGAGTATTTAGAAGCTTGTAAAAAAAATGATTTAGTAGAAATTGCAGATGCCTTAGGCGATATGATGTACATACTATGTGGTACAATCTTATCTCACGGACTCCAAGACAATATTGAAGATATTTTTGAAGAAATCCAAAAAAGCAATATGTCTAAGCTAGGATCGAATGGCAAACCAATCTATAGAAACGATGGTAAAATAATGAAAGGTCCAGGTTACTTTAAACCTGACATTAAAAAAGTGTTATAATTTATTTTAAATACCTAAAATCGTGATTTTTTTTAATGTTGAGGAGACTTTTATAAATTAGCATAATAACACTTTCAACATCTTTTTTTGAAACGGTTTCAACAGTTGTATGCATATATCTTAGTGGTAAAGATATTAGAGCAGATGCTACACCACCTGTACTAAATGCAAATGCATCTGTATCAGTTCCGGTTGACCTTGATGCTGCAGCACGTTGAATATCAATTTTATGTTTTTTTGCTGTATTTATAATTAATTTCAGTAAGTTGTTTTGAACTGATGGACCGAATGTTAGTACAGGACCTTTTTCCATTTTACAGTCACCTTCTTTAATTTTGTTTATCATTGGTGTATGAGTATCATGGGTAACATCAGTAACAATTGCTACATTAGGTCTTATTGTTTCTGTAATCATTTGTGCTCCTCTCAAACCTACCTCCTCTTGAACTGAGTTGGTTATGTATAGTCCAAATGGTAAATTTTTTTTATTTTCCTTTAATAACCTTGCTACCTCAGCAATCATAAATCCTCCGATTCGGTTATCAAGTGCTCTACCAACAAAAAATTTTTTATTCATTATAGTGAAAGAATCTTTGTATGTGACCACATTGCCAACCTGAATTCCCATATCATTAACTTCCTTATCGGATCTCGCACCACAATCTAAGAAAATATTTTCTAGTTTTGGGACTTCTTCTTTTCCTCCTCTTCTTGTATGAATTGCTGGCCAACCGAAAACTGCATCAATAATTCCATTATCTGTGTGAATATTAACCCTTTTAGATGGGGCAATTTGATGGTCAGAACCACCATTCCTAACTAAATAAATAAAGCCTTCTTTAGTAATGTAATGAACAAACCAAGAAATTTCATCTGCATGAGCTTCAATAACAACTTTATATTCATGGTCTGGGTTAATGACTCCAACGACAGTTCCGTATGTGTCAACTATGTGACTGTCAACGTATGGTTTGATATAATCTAACCAAATTTTTTGACCCTCTGATTCAAAGCCTGTTGGCGAGGCGTTATTTATATATTTTTCTAGAAATCTAAGGGAATTTTTATTAATTACACTCATTGGTTACTAACTTGGGGATTCATATTTAGAATATCTCTATCAAATAAGTATAACCCACCCTTGTCGTCTCCGATTAATTTAAGTTTATCGAGAATATGTCTGGCAAGTGCTTCTTCTTCAATTTGTTCTGCAACATACCATTGCATAAAATTATGAGTTGTATAGTCTTTTTCCTTGAGGCACACATCAACAACTTCATTAATTTCTTTACTTACCATAATTTCGTGTTCAAGTAAATCTTTGAATACGTGATTAAGACAATCAAAGACTTTTGGTGGTTTTGGTAACGAGGGAACAATTGCATGTCCCCCTCTTTCGTTGACGTACTTGATAAGTTTAAGCATGTGGTCTCTTTCCTCGTTAGAGTGTCTATAGAAAAAACTTGCCACGCCTTCAAATCCTTTCGTTTCAGCCCATGAAGCCATAGCGAGATAAAATTGAGAAGCATTAGCTTCGAGTTCAATTTGTTTATTTAATGAATTTTCAACTTTTTTTGATAGCATTTTTTTTATTTTTTGTTAAAATACAAAAAAGAAAATAATTATTTATTATTTAACAATCATCTAATACATTTTTGATTATTGAACAAGATTCAATTATATCATTTAAGGAAATTGTTAATGGTGGTGAAATTCTTATACAATTTTTATTAAATAAGAAATAAAATGTAATAACTCCTTTTTCTAATGCTTTTTTTACAAATTTATTGCATGATTTTTCGTTTTCAAGTTCAATAGCGATCATCAAACCAATACCGTGAATTTTTTTAATCTTTGGGTGACTTAGGTGCTCTAAAAATAATTGTCTTTTAGATTCAACTTTTTCAATTATTTTATTGCTTGTTAGGGTACGAATTGTGGCTACAGCAGCTGCACAACAAACTGGGTGACCACCGAAGGTTGTTATGTGTCCTAATGATGGGTTAACGCTTAAATAGCTCATGTTTTTTTTAGAGCTAACAAAGGCACCAATCGGCATACCTCCCCCTAATCCTTTTGCTAGACATACTATGTCAGGTTTAACACCGCTCAGTTCATATCCAAACATTTTTCCTGTTCTGCCAATTCCAGTTTGAATTTCATCGTATATTAGTTCAATTGAGTTTTTCGTGCAAATTTTTCTAATTTCTTTGAGCCACTTTTTTTGAGCCACTTCAAAATTTGTTCCGCCCTGTACAGGTTCAATTATCACGGATGAAACATCTTTATCTAATACGCTGAGGTCTTCAAAATTGTTGTACCTAATATTTCTATGGTGTGGAATTAAAGGTTCGTAATTTTTTTTCATATAGTTAGCACCCATTGCACTTAATGAACCTTGAGTACTTCCGTGATATGAATTAAAACAAGATATTACAGTCTTTCTTCGGTTTTTTCTTTTAGCTAATTTTATGGCGCCTTCAATAGCTTCGGTTCCGGAGTTTACAAGATAAGTGCAGTTAAGTTTGACTGGCAAGTATTTTGCTAATAATATTGCTAGTTCTAAGGGTTTTTGTTGAATAAATTCTCCATAAACCATAACATGTGTATGTAAATCTAACTGTTCTTTTACAGCTTTAATTATTGAGGGATGACTGTGACCTAATGTACAACTTGAGACCCCAGCAACCAAGTCTATATATCTTTTATTATTATCATCATATACGTAGCTTCCTGTTGCCTTTTTTACATTAATTAGAAGTGGGGTTTTTGAGATTTGTGCTTGATACTTAAGAAAATCATTTTTATTGCTCATTGTAAACTCAATTAGCTTTTTTTTTGATAACTTTTTTTACAGCTGAAACAATGCTGTTTTTGTCAATTTTGTATTTTTTCATCAGTTCCATTGGGTTACCACTTTCCCCAAACGAATCATTAATCCCTACGAAATTGATAGGAATTGGAAATTTTTGTGATGTTAATTGAGCAATACTACAACCAAGTCCACCAAGAATTTGGTGTTCTTCAGCTACTACGGCGCACTTAGTTTTTTTAACAGATTTCAAAATTAAATCATTATCAAGTGGCTTTATTGTTGTTATATTGATAACATCACAGCTTATGTTATATTCATTTAGTTTTTTAGAAGCTTCTAATGCTTCCCAAACCAAATGACCAGTGGCAAAAATTGAGACGTCGAGACCTTTCGATAATTGAATTCCTTTTCCTATTACAAATTCCTCATCTTTTGTAAAATTAGGAACTTTAGGTCTCCCAAACCTCAGGTAAACGGGGCCAAAATATTTTGAAATTGCAATAGTTGCATTTTTAGTTTGATTGTAATCGCACGGGTTAATGACAACCATTCCTGGAAGCATTTTCATTAGACCAATATCTTCTAATATTTGATGTGTTGCACCATCTTCACCAAGTGTGATACCAGCGTGAGATGCACAAATCTTGACATTTTTTGCTGAGTATGCAATTGACTGTCTTATTTGATCATAGACTCTTCCGGTGGAAAAATTAGCGAAAGTTCCTGTAAAAGGAATTTTTCCTCCGATTGTCATTCCAGCAGCAATACCCATCATGTTAGCTTCTGCTATACCAATTTGGAAAAAACGTTTTGGGAATTTTTTTTCAAAAGCATCCATTTTAAGAGAACCTGTAAGATCTGCACAAAGAGCAACAACATTTTTATTAATTTTTCCAACTTCAAGTAGGCCGGCACCAAATCCTGATCTTGTGTCTTTGAGTTCAATTTTTTTCATTTTAATAATCTCCAATTGTTTCTTCTAACTGATTTAATGCTATTTTAAGTTGTTCATCGTTAGGTGCAATTCCGTGCCATTTATGAGATCCCATCATAAAATCAACGCCGTAGCCCATTTCTGTGTTTAGTAATAAACAAATTGGATGACCTTTCGATGATTTCAATTTTGAGAGTTTAAGTTTTTCAATTACCTCTTCGATTTTGTTTCCGTTTTTTACTTTGATTACTTTCCATTGGAAAGCAGAAAATTTTTTTTGTAAGTCGCCTAGATCTAGAATTTCATCAGTAGATCCACATATTTGTTGTCTGTTAACATCAATGGTTAATATTAAATTATCTACTTTTTTTGCTCCGGCATACATTACTGCTTCCCATATTTGTCCTTCTTGGAGTTCTCCGTCTCCGCAAAGGCAAAAAACAGTATTTTTTTCGTTGTTAAGTCTTTTGGAAATTGCACTTCCAATTGCAACAGATAGTGCTTGGCCTAAGCTTCCTGATGCAATTCTGATACCAGGAAGATTTTCGTGAGTAGCCGGATGACCTTGTAATCTACTGTTGATTTTTCTGAAAGTATTTAGTTCATTTAATGGAAAGTAGCCTGATCTTGAAAGAACACTGTAGTATACTGGTGATATATGTCCATTTGATAAAAAAAATATGTCCTCATTTCTGCCATTCATTTTAAAGTCCGGTTCATGTTTCATGATACTGAAAAATAATGCCACAAAAAACTCTACGCAACCAAGAGAGCCTCCAGGGTGGCCAGATTGACAACCATGAACCATTCTTACAATATCTCTCCTGACTTGAGAGCACATTTTAATTAATTCAGAATAATTAGACATAATAAGTTTTATAGTCTAAAATTAATTTATTTATTAATAGTAATTTAGTATTGTTGAAAAGTATTAATAATTTTGTTTTTTATTATGAGAATCGTTCAATTCTTCGTTTTATTATACACATTTAATCTCACCTCACAAATCGACAATTTTTCTATTAAAAATACTGGAGTAAACATGACTGTTGCAATTTTAAATGTTGATAATTCTATCTTACCAGGTGACACCATTGTCGCCCTTTACATCAAAAATGAAAACCATGAAAAATTAATTAATCCTATACAAAGTCCTGAAAATTTTAGCTGTGGTGGATTAACAGTCTGGAATGGGAAAAAACTTGCGGTCGCGGTTTGGGGAAATGATTATTCTACTGACTATAAAGATGGTTTTCACAGTAATGAAAAAATTCATTGGTATTTAGTTAGAAATAATACTTATAAATCATTAAATATGGATTACAGAGTCGGGAATTTGTATTGGGAAGCTAATGGAATTCACATAATTGAGGAAGCCAAAATAGATGGAGAGTAATTTTTCATTGCGAGTGCCCAGGGCGGGAGTCGAACCCGCACGCCCTAAAGGACACATGGCCCTCAACCATGCCTGTCTACCAGTTCCAGCACCTGGGCGTATCTTTGTGACCTGGCTGGGGCTCGAACCCAGGACCCTCTCCTTAAAAGGGAGATGCTCTACCAACTGAGCTACCAGGTCAAATTAATTTCTGCAAATATATAATTTATTTAATTATTGGATGTCTTTTAAATTCAGCTTTTTTATCAAAAATTATTCTATATGTTGTCAATTTTTGATAAATGTCGCTTCCTAAAAAACTTTCACACACTTTTATCATCTTGGGATTGAAGTCTCCGATCCAACTTTGAATTACATATCGATATCCGTTTTGAAGCATATTATCAGTTGTATGGTTGGCGAGTGCAGATTCTAAGCCAAGTTTTTGAAATTTTGGAACAACTCCAAAAACTAGTGCAGCCACTGTGTCTGTCGGAAAGAATGTCTTATTTAATAAAAATTTCAATTTCCCTAGTGTATTTAGGTTGCCATTTATGTTTTTAAAATATTTATTTGCATCTGGAATAGCAATGAAAAAACATATAGGTGTATCTTTATAATAACCAAACCAGATCAGTTTCTGATCAATTATTGGTTTCATTTTTTTAAACATTTTCTGTGCTTGAATTTCGTTAATAGGTTTAAAAGTGTGATGGGTGCCCCAAGCAGCATTGTAAACCTCAACAAATTGTTTTGAATACTTTGCAAAGTCATAATTTTTCATGTGGTCAATTGAAAAGTGTTTACGACTTTTAATCCTTTCTGCTCTTTCATAAAATTTTTTGGGATAAGGTTCATTTAGATCTTTACAATAGACGTGTTGATTGTAATAGGCTTTGAAGCCATAATTTTCAAATAACTTTTTGTAGTAACTCAAATGAAAATTTTGACCGTATACTGTATGTCTGTCAAAACCTTCAACCATTAGACCCCAAAATTTCTCTTTTTCACCAAAGTTAATTGGCCCATCAGCAGCTTGCAATTTTCTTTTTTTAAGCCATGACAAAGATTGATCAAATAATATATTTGCTGCATCTTGGTTATTAATGCACTCAAAAAACCCGATGCCTCCAGTTTTTATATCATTTTGCTTTTTTTCTTTTTTAACATAAAATACTGCAATTCTACCGATTGTTTTTTCGTTTTCTTTTAAAATAAATCTGGTTATTTCACCATTTTTGTGATAAGAATTCTTCTTTGGGTCAAAAACACTTTCAACATCTTGTTTAATGTGTGGTATCCAGTTTTTTTGATTCTTATACAGCACATATACTAAATTATGGAACTCAGCAATGTCACTTAAAGTAGATACTTCAATTATTTTCATATCATTACAGTAATTGTTATTGACTGTGAAATTAATAATTATTAAATTTAAATCTATATACTAAATAAATGAATTCTGATAATTTAAAAAATAAAGTTGTAATTATCACCGGAGCCTCATCTGGAATTGGTAGGGCTCTTGCAATCTCTTTTTTCAAAAAAGGTGCCAATTTATCCCTGGTTGCGCGAAGTGAACAAAAATTAGCTGACCTAGCTGACTCCATCAGTAGTCTAGGCGGAAATGCAATATATGTTGTAGCTGATGTCAGTGATGAAGTTGATTGCAAAAAAATGATAGATACTACCTTACGAAAATTTGGCTACATTGATATTTTAATAAATAATGCTGGCATCTCTATGAGATCTTTGTTTAACGATTTAAGTCTCAGTGACTTTAAAAAAATAATGAATGTTAATTTTTACGGAACAGTTTACTCAACTAAATATGCCTTGGAACATATTCTCTCCAGAAAAGGGTCAATAATTGGAATATCATCAATTGCTGGTCATAAAGGTCTTCCCGCCAGGTCTGCATATTCAGCCTCAAAATTTGCAATGGCTGGATTTCTCGAGTCCATTAGAATTGAAAATTTAAAAAAAGATTTACACGTTTTAATTGCTTCACCTGGATTTACCGCATCTAAAATTAGAGAAAATGCAATTAATTCACATGGACAAACACAACAGTCTAGCCCGAGAGATGAAAATAAAATGATGACAGCAGAGGAAGTTGCAGAGAAAATAGTCATTGCAACAATCAAAAGAAAAAATAAACTAGTACTAACATTTCAGGGAAAATTATTGGTTTTCTTAAATAAAATCATTCCCTCAGTTGTTGATAAATTAGTTTTTAAAAGTTTATCAAAAGAAAAAAACTCTCCCTTTTAGAATATGAAAGTTTTTTTGATTGGTTTTATGGCTTCGGGAAAAACTACCCTTGCTGAAAGTTTTTCGAAATTGAAGAAAATACGAGCCTACGATCTAGACAATATAATTGAAAAATACACAGGATCTAAGGTTCATGAAATTTTTTCAGCTAAAGGTGAAGATAGTTTTCGTCAACTTGAAAAATATCAACTAGAGAATTTTAAATTCAATGATAAAAGTGTTATATCTGTTGGAGGCGGAACAGCTTGTTGTTTTGAAAATATGAAAATTATGAATAAGATGGGTAAGACTATTTATTTAAAAACAAATCTGGATATATTACATCAAAGATTAATCGAAGATAATAACAGACCACTTGTTTCGCACAACAAGAATTCATTAAAAAAATTTA
This sequence comes from Flavobacteriales bacterium, assembly GCA_002863085.1. Taxonomy (GTDB): domain Bacteria; phylum Bacteroidota; class Bacteroidia; order Flavobacteriales; family TMED113. The sequence goes on along the minus strand of PKDT01000014.1, from coordinate 13,443 downwards.
TAAAGTCAGAATTAAAGTCAAGAGAAAAATATTATAAATTAGCCAATTACACTTTGATTTGTGATAATGTGACTCTGACACAACTAACAAAAAAATTAGAAAGTTTATATGAAAAATTACAAAATTGATCTTAGAAGTGACACAATGACTATTCCAACAAAAGACATGCTTGATTGTATGATTTCGGCTAAAGTCGGAGATGATGTATGGGAGGAGGACGAAACAGTTAAAAAGTTAGAAAAGCTCATAGCCAAAAGTTTTCAACATGAATCTGCGTTGTTTTGTCCGTCAGGTACAATGACAAATCAGATTGCAATTAGGGTACACACAAAACTAGGTGATGAACTCATATGTGATAAATTATCACATATATATAACTATGAAGCTGGCGGCATTTCATCTAATTCGGGTGTCTCTACAAAATTAATCGATGGTCATTATGGTAGGATCGATAGGGATATGATTGATTCGTCTATTAATGTTGACGATGTTCATTTTCCAAGGACAAAATTAGTTTGTCTTGAAAATACTGTCAATAAGGGAGGTGGTACTTGCTATGATATTGAAAGAATAAAAGAAATTTCTAAACTATGTAAACAAAAAAAACTTGGACTTCATCTTGACGGTGCACGAATTTTTAACGCAATTGTGGCAAAGTCCCATCAGCCTAGTGATTATGGAAAATTATTTGATAGCATTTCTGTGTGTTTGTCAAAAGGCCTTGGTGCACCAATAGGATCACTCTTGATTGGTAGTCATGATTTTATCAATGAATCAAGAAGAGTTAGGAAATCGTTTGGTGGAGGAATGCGTCAAGCTGGATATTTAGCAGCTGCAGGAATTTATGCATTATCAAATAATGTCAAACGATTAAAAAAAGATCATGATAAAGCACAATTCATTGGTGAATGTTTATCAAACTTAAAATATGTGAAAAATATAAGACCAGTAGAAACCAACATTGTACTGTTTGACTTAGAGGACTCACATCTGGAAAAATTTAAAAGAATAATGTTTGAAAAAAACATACAATATTCTTTCATGGCTAAAAATTCTGTGAGGTTTGTTACACATTTAAACTTTTCAGAAAGTGATTTGGAGAAGCTTATCAAAGTATTAAAATCACTAAACTAGATAGGCTGACTCATTATTTTTCTCCATAATTACTTCAATGTGGTCTTTCAATGTTGTTGACAAATTAAGACCAATGTAATCGACACCAATTGGAAATTTGTTGTGGTTTCTGTTTACAAGTATTACTGTTTTGAGACAATCAACTTCATATTTGAGAATTTCTTTGATTGCATAAATTATTGTTTTACCAGATTTTAGAACGTCATCTACTAAAAAGATATTTTTTAGTTCATAATTTATGTCAGGAGTCATTTTTATTTCCGAATTTTTTTCAAATGTCAACTTATGTAAAGTGACATTTATATCACATTCTTTTTGTATAATTTTTTTTATTTTTTTGGCTATTAAAAAACCATTTTCCTTTAATCCTATTAATGTTATTTTTTTTTCTTTATGAAAATCTTCAATAATTGAAAATGCGATTCTACTTATTTTATTTAGAATTTCGTTTTGGTTAAGAATAATTTGTTTTCCGTCCATTTAACTAAGATACACTTTAAGTTGATTTTTTTAAAATAAAAACTGTTTCTATATGGTGGGTGTGGGGAAATTGATCAACAATTGAAAACTTTAATATGTTGTAACCTGATTTAATAAGTATTTCAACATCTCTTGCTTGAGTGCTAGGATTACATGATACATAAATGATTGATTTACTTTGTAGTTCAATTATTTTTTTAAGACTTTTTTTTGAGATCCCCGGTCTTGGAGGGTCAAGAATTATTGTGCTAATCTTATCTTTGAGGTTTGGGTTTTTAATTAAAAATTTACCAACATCAACTGATTGATATTCAACATTGCTTATTCCATTATTTTTTGAGCTTTGTTTTGCGTTTGATATTGAACTAGAAACAATATCAACTCCAATTACTTTGATGTTTTTTATGTTTGAAGCAATAATTTGTGAAATTGTTCCAGTACCACAAAACAAATCTAGGACTACTTTTTTATCGTCCAGCGAAATTTTTTTAATGTAGTCTAGTACTTTACCATATAATAGTTCAGCACACATTGGATTTGTTTGAAAAAAACTACTCATGTTTATCTCAAAATCTAAATTCAATATATTCTCGGAAATTTTTTCGCTTCCAAAAATTAATTTTGATTTTATTTTTTCATAATTCAATCTGTCTGAAATATCGTCATTGACAGAGTGAATAATCCCGGATATCTTATTTTTAAATGTGGATAGAATCATTTGTTTGAATAAGTCCGAATCAAATTTTTTTAAATCTTTTGAACTAGTTACAAGTTCGATTAATAATTTGTTTTCTTTGTAACTTTTTCTGACATTTAAATTTCTGAAGAATCCTTTTTTCTGAGGAATATTCCACGCACTAAGTTTTGTTTTTTTGCAATATTCTCTAATTTTCTTAATACCATTTTCCCAGTCTTTATCAAACATTCCTGAGTCCTTGTCTAAGTTTTCAACAATCCACCATGTGTTCGATTTTTTAAAACCAAGCCCAAAACCATCTATATCTTTACTTAATTTTTTATCAAAGATGATTGATGAAAATGAATATTCCATTTTGTTTCTGTAGTGCCAAGTTTTTGGTGAAGCTATGAATTCATCAAAATAATCATCAATATTTTCAACTTTTCCTATCTTTCTGAATACATCAAATACTAATTTTCTTTTTATATTTCTTTGATAATTAATATCCAATTCAATGTATGGGGCACCTGAAATTTTTTGAAAATTAATTTTCTTTTGAAGTTTACTTTTTTCTAATACCTTAATTATTTTGGATTCTGCATAATTGACCCTAAATTTTGTTATTTCAGCAATAACTCTTTGACCCTCAATAGCATTTTTTACAAAAATTACAAAGTCTTTTTTATTATCTAAATTAATTTTACTTATTCCGTTTCCACCGAATACCATGTCTTCAATGACTAGCTCTAATTTTTGTTTTTTCTTTATTTTTTGCATTGTGTAAAAATAACTATCTTTATTAATAATGACATCAAATGAATTAATTGATTTAGAGCTAAAGTTCGGTGCTCATAATTACCACCCGCTTCCTGTAGTACTAGAGAGAGGTGAGGGAGTATATGTCTGGGACGTTGAGGGGAAGAGATATTTTGATTTCCTATCTGCTTACTCAGCTGTCAATCAAGGACATTGTCATCCACACATAATTTCTGCTTTAGAAAAACAGTCTAAAATGTTAACATTGACATCAAGGGCTTTTCATAATAATGTTTTAGGTCAGTACGAGGAGTTTATTACCAAACTTTTTAAATATGATAAGGTTTTACCAATGAATACTGGGGTTGAGGGTGGAGAAACTGCAAATAAGCTTGCACGTAAATGGGGTTATTTAAAAAAAAATATCCCTGAAGACAAAGCTAGAATTATTTTTGCAAAAGGTAATTTTTGGGGCAGAACCCTGGCTGCCATATCCAGCTCTGATGATCCGACTTCATATAAAGGTTTTGGTCCATATATGCCAGGATATAGTTTAATTCCTTACAATGATATTCCGTCTCTTGAAAATGAACTCAAGGATCCCAATGTTTGCGCATTTATGGTTGAACCAATACAAGGTGAGGCTGGAGTAGTTGTACCTGATAATCAATATTTGTCAGAAGTAAGAAGATTATGCACAAAATACAATGTTTTATTCATTGCCGACGAAGTTCAAACAGGTATTGCAAGAACAGGAAAAATGCTGGCGTGCGATCATGAAAATGTAAGACCAGATATTCTCATTCTTGGAAAAGCACTCTCAGGAGGTGTCTTCCCTGTTTCAGCAGTATTGTGCGATGATGAAATAATGATGTGCATAAAGCCTGGTGAACATGGCTCCACCTTTGGTGGCAATCCTTTAGCATGTAAAGTTGCTATTGCCGCGCTTGAAGTTGTAATTAAGGAAAATCTTTCCGACAACGCACATAAACTTGGAAAATTATTCAGAGCAAAACTAAGTTCTTTCGCTGCTAACAATTCACTTATTTCAGAAATAAGAGGTAAGGGTTTACTAAATGCCATGGTAATTAATGATTCTCCAGAGAGTTCAACAGCCTGGGATATATGTATCAAATTAAGGGATAATGGTCTTTTAGCAAAACCCACACATGGTAATATTATAAGATTCGCACCACCACTAATTATAAACGATTCTCAGATTGAGGAATGTTGCGATATTATTAAGACAACAATAGCAAATTTTTAATCTAAGGTATATTATTATTAAATTTGTTTATGAGAATTTTGTACGCTTTATTTTTTTTTATTGGTATAAACATTTGTATCTCTCAGACAAATCGATGCTCAACTGATGAGTACAGAGCACAAATTGGCGCAGTCAAAACTAATAAGATTAACCTCGATATTGATTTTAATTTAATTAATATAAATGAATATACGATACCTGTTGTTGTTCATATATTGTACAATGATGAGTCTCAAAATATATCAGATGATAGAGTATACAGTCAAATCGAATCCCTCAACAATGACTTCAATGCTTTAAATTCAGAAATTAATAATATTCCTGATCAATTTTTAGGTGACATTGGTCAAGTAGGATTCAATTTTTGTTTAGTTCAACAAGATCTTAATGGTAACCCATTTAGTGGAATTAACAGAGTATATACTGATGTTGAATCATTTCAAGGTTTCTCAGACAATATGAAAAAAAGTAATGAAGGTGGAGTTGATGCATGGGATACTCAGACCTACTTAAACATTTGGGTGTGTAATTTATCTGGTAATACACTTGGTTTTGCTACAATGCCTGGTGATGTTTCCGACGAACTTGATGGTGTCGTAATCGATTATTTATATTTTGGTATCGATATTTTATTCACGAGCCCTTACAATCTTGGTAGGACAGCCACTCACGAAATTGGACATTATTTCAACTTAGAACATACATTTTACGCTGGATGTTCTGATTGGGACGGGTGTGATGACACTCCTCCAACCTCATCACCAACTTACGGTTGTCCGACTTATCCCCAAACATCATGTATGGCTAATTCAATGACAATGAATTTTATGGATTACACTGATGATCAATGCATGGGAATGTTTACCCAATGTCAAGCTCAAAGAATGAGAAGTTGTCTTTTGAATAGTAGATCTGGATTAATTAACAATTCTTCATGTACAACGTCAATTGAAGAAAATTACTTCTCCAGTAGTTCATTTTATCCCAATCCAGCAAGTAATTTTCTCAATGTCTATGAATCATATGCATATGTTGAAATAATTGATATCATGGGTCGAAAAATAACTGAATTGAAAGCAAATCAAAAGGGACGAGTAAATATCTCAAAATTAAATAGCGGCACCTATTTTTTGAAATTACAAAATAAGACGAAACAGTTTATAAAAATCTAAAACCCTAGAAGTCTAAATTAACTTTAAAAATGAACAATCTCCCAGTAAGGTAGTTTGGTACCGCATAATATCTATTTGAAGCGTCACTAACCCATATATATGATGACGTATTTTGAATATTTACAAGATTAAAAATCTCTAAGCTTGCCCATATTGATTTAAAATTGTTGAGTAAATCTAATTTGCTTTTTTTGTCAGTCCTTTTGATTGATCTCGAAAAGCCGATGTCTAGCCTTTTGTATGAAGGTATTCTGAGGGTTTGTTGATACCTTTCTGTGTTTGGAGCACCAAATGGTAACCCAGATCCATAGCTAAGACTAAGCTGCATTTTATAGTTTGGATTATTAGGGAAATAATCTTGAAAAAATACAGAAGCATTGAGTCTTCTATCAGTTGGTCTAGGAATGTATCCATATCCATCGCCTTTGATATTTTCTCTGGTGGTTAGTAATGATAAACTTAACCAAGAATCAACATCCGGAACAAATTCTCCAAATATTTTAAAATCCAGCCCGGCAGAGTAGCCAGTGGCGTTATTTTCATTTAAATAATTAATTTGTAAATTATCCAATTCAAATGGAATTAGATCCCATAGTTTTTTATAGAAAATGGAAGTAGTAAGTTTAAATGGTCTATTTAAGTAATTAAATTGATAGTCAGAATTAACAACATAGTGAATAGATTTTTGGGATTTAATATTTGTATTCAAATTACCTAAGTTATCTCTAAATTCTCTAAAAAATGGAGACTGATTATAAGAACCTATAGATGCATTGAAAATAAAATCTCTGTTCCACTGGGGTTTGTAATTAATGTTAAATCTTGGACTAATGAAAAGTTCATTATTAAAGTCCCAATAATTAAATCTTGCTCCAAGAATCCAATTTATTTTATCATTTTTAATTTTGAAATCATTAGATATTTGAAAATATGAAGAAGTTCGTTTAGATTCAAGATGTGAATTTCCTTTGTAGAATTCATAAAGGTTTAAGTCATTGTTAAATGGGGAAATAGAGTAGCCAGCGGAGTCTATCATAACCCACTCTCTTATATTATCAGTTACCGACTCGATTTGAAATTTTCCTCCCCAATTAAGTTCAAATGGTAAGTCATTAAGTTTAAAATTGTAAATTCCATCGAAGTACATGTTCCATACATTTGCACTAAGTTCATTTCTCGCATGGTTCATATATGCACCAACACCCCTGTTAAATACTACTTCTCCTAACTGATCTGAACCGAGGTTATTATCTAGTTCGCCAAGCCAGTACTCTCCTAAGATATCATAGAATTCTTGTTCCTTGGTATTAAAAAAAGAAGATGTCAGTCTAATTTTCAGATTTTCATTGGGAGAATATTTACTTGATAGAGCATTTAGATTGGTTATATAACTATCAACTTCTTTTCCTTCAAAGTAAATTGTAAGTTGTAGAGCTTCTGAAACCGTACCAAACTTAGCTTCTCTTGAAATGGGTATCATTTCATATTTATTTTCTGAGTAATAACTAAAAAAACTAAGTTGAATTTCAGAGTTTAAGTCGTATTTGATTAATGATTGTATATCCCCAAATCGAGAATTGTAATTATTGTTATCATCCATTGAATTTAATATGGATCTGTTTGTTTTAACTCTAGCTCCAAGTTGGTATGAAAGTAAATAATTTTTACTGGTCCCCATTGTGCTTAGTTCTAAGCCTAATGGACTTAGGTTAACATTTGTTTTTTGTGTTTTTGGTTCAAAGTATTTAATATTTAAAACCGATGATAGCTTATCACCAAATTTTGCATCAAATCCACCCGCAGAAAATTCAATTGACGATACCAAATTTGAGTTAATTATGCTTAAACCTTCTTGTTGACCATTTCTTACTAAAAATGGTTTATAGATTTCAATTCCGTTAATATAAATCAAGTTTTCGTCATAATTACCCCCTCTTACAGAGTACTGGTTACTGAGCTCATTACTAGCAGAAACACCAGGCAGCAGTTTTATAATACTCTCAACACTTCCACTTATGCTTGGAAGCTGTTTAAGTTTTTTTGGGTCAATTGTCGTAAAACCTTTAAACCTGTATTCGTCAGAGGTTATTTTTACATCACTTAGGTAATTGTCTTTTTCTGTAAGAATAATTTCACCCAAGTCGTAAAAAGATTTGTTATTAGCATTTATTTCTAGATTTTGAATTTTATAGCCAACGTGTGAAAATTTAATATTTAGTTTATTTTGAATAGATAATTTTAATTGAAATTCTCCTTCAGGGCTAGAAATTGTCCCAAAATTATTATGCGTAATATTTACATTACTTATTGGTTTTTTAAATTGGTCAAGGACTTTTCCTTTAATTGTAATTTGATTTGGGTTATTTTGAGCAAATACAAAAACATTTACAAATATTAGAATTTTTAAAACTATTTTTTTCATCAGTTAATTTTATAGAATATTTTTGAATTATTATTAACCAAATCCGAAACACTTATCTCTAACATAACTTTTTCTGAAAGATTCGTGTTGTTTATGTAGAAAACTAGTAATTCATTTTTATAATCATATTCTAAAATAGTCCATTCTCCATTTATTTTAGCAACGTAGTCTTTTATACCTGAAAGGTCATCCTTTACACTAAATAGAACTTTTTCAGGTAGTCTTTTGTAAAATTTTAAGTCAGGTTTTATTGTATCAATTACTATTGTAAAATCTCCAAAGCTATTTGATTTACCAGTAATTTTATTTTCATCCCAGTAGCTTTTTATGCAATGTAATTTTTCGTCTTGTACTCTTGCAATTAGTGACTTTGAACGATGTTCAGTACTTACAGAATCCGCATTGAGCCTGATAACGAAAGGTTTGTGAATTGGAACTGTTTCCTCAAGTATAGAATATTTTGCAAATTTAGTTTCAGTTGACGATTTAGAAAATGTAAAATCAACATCACTGTATAGACTATTGTTAGGGATATAAATTTCTATGTCATTATTTTTGAATTCAAACACTTGTTTATAATTAATTTTATTTTTTATTTTCTTTATTTCATGTTCTTTAGAATTCGAATTTTTTATAACATTTAATGTCAATGTGGTCTTATTATCATAACTATCAAAAACGTCTATTGTAATTACATTATTACCAATTTTTAAATTTTCTCCTAAATTTGTTTCAAAATTTACAAAACTGGTACTTAACAAGTTATTTGGTTCTTTGAAACATTTAATGAATCTTTCACCATTATCTGTAAAGTATTCATAGTCAATGTGAGAGTTTATATATCTAGTTTCACTAAAACTAAATTTTTCCATTTTATTTTTGTAGCAAAGAGAATCGTTTAAAAAGAGATTAATTGTATAGACTCCGCACTTGTTTGGTGCTGCGTCAAGATAGTCGATTGTATTGATTGCCAAATTAAAATAATTATCAACAACAAGTTTATCAGAAATCGTATATTTTCCATTTACTTTTTCAACGTCAATTTTTCTTTTATTGTTTGAGTCATCATAAACTAAAATTGAATTAATAACAGGTTTCGTTATGTCTAAAATTGGGAAACCAAATAACATTGGATTTAACACTTTTTGAGTTTTAGTTTCTCGAATTTCAAAATGTAAATGTGGACCCGTAGAGCTTCCTGAATTTCCACTAAATGCAATCAATTCACCTTTTTCAACAATAATTTGATTCTTTTTAAGTGAAAAGTCTATTTCATTTTTTTTTAGACGAAAGTGTTCGTCATGTGCAATTTCTGTAATCTCTTTATTAAAATTTTCTAAATGAGCATATACAGTTGTATATCCATTTGGATGATTAATGTACAAAGTTTTCCCAAATCCGAATGGGGATACCTTAATTCTAGAAATGTATCCTGACTGACTTGCATATATTGGAATATTTATTTTTTGTTTTGTTTTGATATCAATTCCTGAGTGGAAGTGATTTTTTCTTAATTCTCCAAAAGTTCCAGCAATTGCAATTTTTATGTCCACAGGTGATGAAAAATAGTTTTTTGGATAATTATTTTGGGAAAATTGGATTTGAGTTGTAACTAACCAAATATTGAGGATAAATATCATCTTATTCATTGTTCATAAATTTATAAAATAATTATAGATTATTAATTTTTGTTATAAATTTCTATTTAAAAAGCACGGTTTAATTACTTATATTTAATAAATAATATAAAATATCTTGTGAAATCTGTTATTAAATACATTGCTGAGCTTAAGTTAAAAACGAAAAAACTTTCCGAAAATTATAATGAATTAAAAAAAAAGAATTCTATTTTAATTTCTGACAATAAAAAATCATTCGAAATTATTGAAAAATTGAAGTACGAGATTGAATCACTAAAAAAGAAAATTGATATTGCCAATTTTGCACAAGGACTTGATAGTAGTGATAGCGAAAGAGCCATTATCGCAAGAAAAAGAATAAATAAACTAATAAGAGAAATTAATAACTGTATATCAATGCTAAACGAGTAGACATGGGAAAATTAGATATTAAAATTTCGCTAGCTAACAGGTTGTATCCAATGAAAATTGATGAAAATGAAGAAAAAATCATCAGAGTATCAGCAATTAAAATTGAAAAAATGTTAAAAATATTCAAGGAAAAGTACTCAGTTAAAGATGATCAAGATCTCTTAGCAATGTGTGCTTTACAGTTGTGTGTAAAGCTTGAAAAAAATGAATTTAATGTGTCTGAAATTGAAGAAAAAATTATTCAGGGTTTAGATGAAATTTCAGAGAATATTAATAAAAGTTTCTAATGTATAAATTATTATTGAAGGACAAATTTGAGTCACTCAATCAAGTAACAAGTTTCTTGATTAAAGAAAATAAAACTATTGCAACTGCTGAAAGTTGTACTGGCGGCTTTATATCAACTTGTCTAACCAGTAAAAGTGGTTCATCAAACTATTTTAATGGTTCAATTGTCGCTTACAATAATAAAATAAAAAATCAATTTTTGAATATATCGACGGATACTATTTTAAATAAAGGAGTTGTTAGTAAAGAAGTTGCTGAATCCATGTCTAAAAATGTTTTGAAAAAATTTAATGTTGATTATGGTTTCTCCACAACCGGATATGTTGATGTATTTAAATACGATGGAAAAAAAAACACTGATTTATATGCATGGATTTCAATCTCTAGTTATCTAAAAACATCGTCAAAATTAGTTGAATTTAGTGATGACAGATTAAAAAATATTTTTAATGTATCAAATCAAATATTTAAACTTTTTTTAAAAGATTTTACATAATTTTTTAATTATCATAGAAAAGTGCTAAATTCGCACCTCACTAAATTTTGTACGATGTCAAGAGTTTGTCAAATTTCAGGTAAAAAAGCCATGGTTGGAAACAATGTTTCCCACTCAAATAGAAAAACAAAGAGAAGGTTTAATATCAATCTCATAAGAAAGAAATTTTATATTCCAAGCGAAGACAAGTGGATTACTCTAAAAGTAACAACTTCTACTTTAAAGACTATTGATAAGAAAGGCATTTCAGAAGTGCTCAAAATTGCAAAAAAAAACAAACTTATTTAATAATTTGAACCCTTCCTTTTGTTCAAATCTTTTTTTAATATTCATCGGTATTATTTACTTACAATCATGTACAAGGAAATCAGTTAGCCAATGCCATGATTTAAAATTTGTCAACCTATATGTCGAGTTTTTTTTAGAAGAACAACTAATCAAAGGCAGAAGTGATTTAGATTTTATTTCCGACTGTGACGAACTAATTAGTATTGATTTAGACAGTTCACTTAATGTTGATAGTGTAAAATACAACAAAAAAAAAATAGATTATAAATTTCATGATAATAAAATCCAAATTAAAAAACCAGATTTTAAAGCAAACAACTTTTCTATCTCTGTTTATTATCATGGATTCCCCCAAAAAGCAATCAATGCACCATGGGACGGAGGAGTTGTTTGGTCAGAAGATTCATATGGTAATCATTGGGCAGGTGTTGCTTGTCAAATGAATGGTAGTAGTCTGTGGTGGCCTTCAATTAACGGTCACAATGACGAACCTGACGGTGCATTATTAAGTTTTGTTGTCGATACCCCCTACACTGTAGTATCCAATGGCCATTTAAAAAAAATTGAAAAACAAAACAAAAAAAAAATATTCAGATGGGAAGTTAATAATCCAATAAACAGTTACAATGTAACATTTAATATTGCAAATTTCTTTTATTTCTCAGACTTGTTTGAAGGTGTTAATGGTAATTTGAAATTAGATTATTATGTTTTACCTGAAAATTCAGAGGCTGCAAAAAATCATTTCAAACAAGTAAAGCCAATGCTTAGTATTTTTGAAAATTTATTTGGACCATATCCCTTCTACAGTGACGGTTATAAACTTGTTGAAACACCATACCTTGGTATGGAACATCAAAGTTGTATTTCATATGGAAACAAATATCTTGATGGATATTTGGGTAAACACCCAATAGGAATTGATTTTGATTTTATTATAATTCATGAAACTGCACATGAATGGTGGGGAAACAGTGTGAGTATGAAAAAAAAATCAGAGATGTGGATTCATGAGTCTTTTGCAACATATTCGGAAGTATTGTATGTTGAAAAAAAATATGGTTATGAAAAGATGATTGAGTACCTTAAATACCAGAAAAAAAATATTAATAACAATCATCCCATGATAAAATATAACAACAAAAAAGATACTGATGTTTATTATAAGGGAAGTTGGATGTTGCATACTCTAAGATCGGTGATTAACAACGATAGTGAATGGTTTGAATTGTTAAAAAATATTCAATTGGATTTTAAACATGCAATATTAGATTCAGAGACTCTAATAAATTATATCAACTCCAATTTTGAAATTGATTTAGTGCCGATATTTGAACATTATTTGACCAGAAAAAATATACCAAAACTTCAGTACAAAATTAATTTTATTGATAATGTTGAAGTTTTGAGCTATAGGTGGAGAAATGTAAATAAAAAATTTAATATGCCAATTAAGTTAGGTATTAATGGAAAAGATATTTGGATAGAACCAAAATACGAATGGAAAAATATTATTTTGAATCGCCCTAGTTCAAAAATTACTACATTCGACGCTTTATTTTTAATTGAATATGAACTTTTGAATTAATTTTTTTGAAAAACACAATGTTATTTTTGAAAAATTATTTTTTTGACTAAATTTGCATGCTATTTTGGTATTTAGATCTTATTATTAATAAATAACTAATTAGGACATGGCAAAAAAAGGAAATAGAGTACAAGTCATTTTAGAATGTACTGAGCATAAAACAAGTGGTGCTCCAGGAACATCCAGATATATATCTACAAAAAATAAGAAAAACACACCTGATAGACTTGAACTTAAAAAGTTCAATCCAATACTAAAAAAGTATACAACTCACAAAGAAATTAAATAATTATGGCTAAGAAGGTAGTTGCAACATTACAAAAAGGGGGAGGGAAAGGCTTCACGAAAGCAATAAAGATGGTACGTTCTCCGAAAACAGGAGCATACACTTTTCAAGAGAAAATTGTTCTCAAAGAGCAAGTTTCTAACTTTTTAAAGTCATAGATTCTACTTGACTGTAATAAACAATCATTAAATCAATGGGAATATTCAATAAGATTAAGAAAATCTTAAAAAAAGATAATATTGAAACGAACGTTGAGGATAAAAAAAAGATAAAAGAATCAATTTTATCACCACAAGAAAATATAAAGCCTGACGAACCACAATTAGAACTTACTCAAGAAAGTAAAATAATTCTAGAAAAATCCTCAAAAGTATCACAGGAATCCATCAATTCAAATAACAAAAAAACTGTTCATGATTCTGATGATAAAATAGAATCAAAACTCAATAAAACATTGTCTAAAACAAGAGAAGGTTTTTTTAACAAGATGAAATTTTTTTTTTCTGGCAAAAACAAGGTCGACTCCGACTTTTTAG
>PKDT01000012.1 GCA_002863085.1 Flavobacteriales bacterium | reverse complement strand
ACGTATGATGCTGGTATGTATAAGTTAGACTTCAGGTCTGACGATGTGGCGCCAGGAACATATTTTATGCGAATGACAGCTTCGGGATACTCGGTGACTAATACAATCAATGTTGTAAAATAACAACTACTTTGATTTTCAATAAAAAAAACAAACTGTTAGTTGTCGTAATTTTATTACTATTCAATTTTACTAATGCCCAAAATGACACAATTTTTGCTACGGATACAATTATATCCTCCGTAAGAATTATTGAGGAAAAAAATGAAAAGGTTCTTTTTTTTTATTTGGATTCTATTAATAAAAAATACTCCTCGATTGCAACGAAGGATATAGACAGAATAGTATATGAAAATGATAAAATCGATATTTTTTGTGACTTAGTATCAACAAGAAAATTTTTAGGAACAGATGAGATAATCACAGTAAACTACGGTTCTAGAGACAGTATATGGAAAAATGAAAAAATGTTTTCAATTATGCCTAGCGACTTAAAAAAATATAACTCAGTGATAGATGCTTTAAATTACATGGGTAGTGAAGGTTGGAAGGAAATTAGCTCATATAGTTCTTCCCAGAATTCATATATTGTCAAACACTATATTCTTAAAAAAGAAATAAAAAAATGAAGCATTTAATTTTACTTATATTCTCCATGTTCTTATTAAAGCTGAATGCCCAAATTAGTGATTGTGATTGCGAAGGAAGGTATTTAAACGAAATATTTAGCTCCGTTGATGTTGCTACTGTCACCTACTCTGAGACTTATAATCTAGATATGGATGTTTACACTCCTGTCGGTGACGTCTGCCAAAATCGTCCACTCTTAGTATTTGCTCACGGAGGTGCTTTTGTTGGCGGTTCTAAGAATAATTCACTAGCTGAAAGCATATGTGAAAGTTTTGCAAAGAGAGGCTATGTTGCTGCCTCGATCAATTACAGATTAGCCACTCATAATACTGTTTTGGGTAACGATCTTTTTTCCCTTGGAGGATTAACATGGTTTTATGACTTAGAAAATGGAATAAAAGTATTGTATAGTGCATTTTCTGACGCAAAGGCTGCTATTAGATACTTTAGAAAGGATTTTGCTGAAAACGGAAATACATTCTCAATTGACAATAATCAAATTTGGTTTGGTGGTAATTCTGCAGGTTCTGCGTTGGGACCACATTTGGCTTACATTAATTCAGTTGAGGAATTTATTCAGGGTGTAGATGTAAGTGGTCAAAATTATGTTCAAGAAATAACAACACAAAATGGTGGAATTGAAGGCAACAGTGGAAACCAGGGTTATTCATCTGAAATTAGTGGCTTGATTAACTTAGCTGGAGCAATACATAATTTAGATTGGATAGCCCCGACAGACAATGTTCCGATTGTCAGTTGTCATGGTACAAATGATTCAACGGTTCCGGAAAACTGTGGTTCTATTATATCACCTGGAGCCCTAACAGTTTGTGGGAGCATAGCAATGGAACCTGTACTTGAGCAAAATAATATAATCAATGATTTGTTGGTATTCCCTGGTGAAGGTCATTCGCCATGGACAACAAACTCCCAAATTTATTTTGATGTACTGGATTTTATTGTTCCTTTTGTTTTCAATAATTTAAATTGTTCATCAGTCGATGTAATTGAGAATAACCTTCAACATAAGTCAAAAATTAAAATTGATATTTTTGGTCGAAATTTTTCTGAAAATAAAAGCGGATTGTTTTTTGAATTTCATCTTGATGGTTCGGTGTCAAAAAAGTACCTAATTGAGAATTAATAGCAATTGAATATAGAAATTTATAAGGCGTCAGCAGGCTCTGGAAAAACATACACTTTAGTTAAAGAGTATGTTAAAAGGCTAATTAAAAATAAAGGTCTAAACCCCCACAAATCACTTCTTGCGATTACATTTACAAATAAGGCATCAGCTGAAATGAAGTCAAGAATAATTTCAACATTATTTGAATTCTCAAGCCTTGATCTAAGCAAAAGCTATAAGTCAGCATTATTCCGTGATATTAGCGTGGAATTAGATTTGGAAAAAAATGAATTGTCAAGTATATCAAAAAGAATATTAACACAGATTATACACCAGTATTCTTTCTTTTCAGTTTCTACAATAGATAAGTTTATTTACAAAATTATTAAAGGTTTCAGCTACGAACTTGAGCTTCCCTCTAATGTCCAAGTCGAGACTGACAAGGACAAAATAATTCTCGAAGGAATTAACTCACTCATCGATCAGGTTGGATTAGATCATGATCTAACAAGAAATCTAATTTCTTTTTCAAACCACAAAACACAGGATGATAAAAGCTGGGATATTCAAAGTGATTTATTAAACTTCGCCAATGAGCTTTTCAAAGAACATAAGTTTATATTTTTGAGTCAAAAAGTAGACCTATCTAAGCTAACAACTTTACAAAAAAAATTAAAAAAAGAAATTAACTCATTTGAACAAAGTATTTTGATAAATCAAAAAAAAATAGAAAAGTTAATTTCATCAATATTGCCGGAAGCTTTTACTTACAGATCACTGCCTAATTATGTAAAAAAAATTAAAACGATTCCTTTAAAAGATATTGAAATTTCAACTTCTAAAAACAAACGAATACATGATTCCTTAAATAATTCTACCTGGTTCAAAAAGTCTGCAGAACAAATTGAAATAAATTCAATAGAGAACATTACACCCCAAATAAATCAAATAATAAGTAAAATAAAATATATCACAGATAATAATTACGCAAAATACCAGTTTAATCGAGCTTGTTATGATTCATTTTTTCTCGTTTCAATTTTGGGTAAAATTGATAAAAAAATTCAAGCAATTAAAAATGACAACAGTATAATTCATATTTCAGAATTTAATCAAATTATATTTAATTTTCTTAGAAAAAATACAGTTCCATTTATTTATGAAAAAATTGGAACAAGATTTTTAAATTACTTTATTGATGAATTTCAAGACACGTCTGTTATTCAGTGGCGTAATCTATTGCCATTAATTGGTGAAGGGTTATCAACAGGAGGTTCATGTATGTTAGTTGGAGATGGTAAGCAGTCAATATACAGATGGCGAGGTGGAGATGTAACTCAATTTATAAATTTATGTGATAGTAAAAATTCAAATGTAAAAATTTTAGATACAAATTATAGAAGTGCAAGTGAGATTGTAAAATTTAACAACAGGTTCTTTTCTCATCTTGGACAAAGTCTTGTGGGAGACAAACAAAGATTATACAATAACCTTACCCAAAAAGTCTCAAAAAACTCTCATGGATTTCTTGAAATTTCCCTACTTGACTCAGAGGGTGTTGAGCTTGATCAACAAACATTAGAATTAACTTTAAATAAAATTCAAAATTGTTTAGAAAGGGGACATAATTACTCAGATATAACAATTTTAACGAGAAGTAATAATGAGATTACTAAACTAGCAACTTATCTTTCAGAAAAAAATGTTCCAATAATATCTTCAGAGTCTCTATTATTAAAAAACTCCCTAACAGTTCAATTTTTAGTTGCCAACCTAAAAATTCTGCTTAATCAATATGATCAAGTGTCAAAAACACACTGCCTAGAGTTTTTATTGAAAAATGAAATTATATCTCAGAATAAAATTAGTAATCACGAGTTCATAAATATAAATTCAAAACTTAATAATAAAGATTTTACAAAATTGATAAATAGTTTTGGTTTTGATTATGACCTAGATGTGTTTAAAAATATCAACCTCTATGAGTTCATTGAGTCAATTGTAAGAATATTTGACTTGCAATCAGAACCAAATTTATATATTAATTTTTTTCTTGACTTGGTTTATGATTTTGGCAATTCAAATTCTAGTTCTGTTTTAGACTTTGTTAGTTTTTGGAATCAAAAAAAGGATAGTACCTCCGTTATATTGCCTGAGGGAGTTAATGCAGTTGAACTTATGAGCATACATAAGTCAAAAGGATTACAGTTTGAGGTCGTAATCTTTCCTTTTGCAAATTGGAAAGATGATCTGGGTAAAGATAGAGTATGGTTTGATGTTTCAGATTTTTTTAATGACGAAAATAAAAAATACAATGTTATGTCTTTATTAACAGTAAAAAAGGAGCTAGAATCCTGGCCCAAGCCCTTCCCTGATTATTATGCTCAACATAAGCAAAATGTATTATTAGATAATATTAATATGCTTTATGTTGCAATGACTAGACCAGTTAGCGAACTTTATGTTATCAGCAATAAAGATAGAAGACGAGGTAATATTTATAATTTATTTCATGAATATTTGAATACTGCTGAGAAAGCTAACTATAGAAACAACATATTTAAACTTGGCAAGCTAGCCAATATCTCAAAAACAAAAATAACTAAGAACGATCTTGAATTAGAGAAAATAGTTTCTGAGAGTTGGCGCCCACGAGTTAAAATTAAAAAACGACATACAGTAAATAAAATTACCAAAAATAAATTTTCAATTGTTTGGGGTGAACTTGTACATGATATTATGTCAAAAATTAATTCAGCACAAGACATTAAAACTGTTTTATCTGAATACAAAATAGAGGCAAACTACGGAAATAGTAGCTATAATAAATTATTACAACAAATAAGATCAATTTTTGCAAATGAAATAATTTCAAATATTTTTGATAAAAGTCTGGAAATATATTCAGAGTCAGAAATTTTAGATCCAAGTGGTAAAATATATCGACCAGATAAGGTTTTAGTTCATAAAAACAATGAAGTATCATTGATTGATTATAAAACTGGAGGCGAAAAAAATTCACATGTAAAACAAATGAGTAATTATGAAGCAGTTCTAGTTAAAATGGGATATATTAAAATTAATAAACTTCTAGTTTATGTTTCAAGTGGTAAAATAAAGCAGTTAAGTTGAAAAATAAATTTTTATCAAACATAGCTCAAAATTTAATTTCAAGTTATGGAAAGGCTCTGTCGGATCTTATTATTGTCTTACCATCTAGACGTTCATCGTTGTATTTATCTGAAAAAATCTCTGAAAAAATCAATCAACCAATTTGGCTGCCACGTAATTACACCATTGACGATTTTGTTTTTGAGGTTAATAAACTACATAAGATTAGTAACTTAGAATTGTTCTTTGAATTCTATAAAATTTATTCAGAAATTTTAAAAAAGCCGCATGATCTAGAAAAAGTGAGTAGATGGTCTCAAATGCTATTGGAGGATTTTGATGAAATCGATAAGTCTCTAGTAAACCCAAAAGATGTATTCAATTACTTATCTGATGTCAAGAGAATTGAGAAATGGTATTTAGATTTAGATTCTTCAAGCCACGATTTTGATAATTATTTAGAATTTTACAGTTCATTGAATTCAATTTATGATGCTTTAATAAAAAAAATCCTTGATAAGGACATGGCCTATGCTGGCCTTGCACAAAGATTAACAGCTCAAAACCCCAAAATCGTTGTGAGCTGGTTAAAAGAACTAAAGAAAAACAAGATAATTTTTATAGGCTTAGATGCACTCACTTTGGCTCAAGAGAAAGTGGTTGATTATTTATTAAAAAATAACTTGGCTGAAATTCATTGGGATTTAGACAAGTATTTTATTGAAAATAAAATTCAGGAATCAGGAAAATTTTACAGAAGATATCAAAAAAAGTGGCCCTCTATTTTTTCAAGCATTTCTAATGATTTTATGTCGCTTAAAAAAAATATTAATATCATTGGCGCAACTAAAAATGTAAATCAGGTTAAAATTTTAGCAAATCTTTTGGTGAAAAATGTAAATAAATATGCAAGTTTAAAAAATGTAGCAGTTATTTTACCCGATGAAAATATGCTTTTACCTGTCCTTGAGTCTATACCAAAGCAAATAAGCAGTATTAATGTAACAATGGGTTTTCAACTAAAAAAGCACCCGGTTATATCCCTTTTTAGTGACATCTTGAACTTATTAACTAACTCAAGACTGATCACTTCAGAGGGTGCAGTAGCAAGTCAAAATTACTTATGCAGTGATATAATTAAATTAATAAATAACCCATACTATCAAAAGGTTTCATCACTTAATAAAAAAAGATTAGAACAAATATTAAAAAAAATAAATCAAGAAAGTTATAATTATATACCTGTTGAGACCATTAAAAAAATATTTCCAAAAGAAGATAATGAGATATTAATGGAGTTTATACTTGTGAAGCATAATAGTAAAAATAATATAGCCCAATTATTTAAAAAACTTTTAAATAGACTACTACATTTAGAAAACTTTAACACCGAGCTTGAGATTTTCCTAGAGGAGTGTTTATATTCACTTCAAGAATATTTGGATTTATTAATAAGCTTTTTACATGATATAGAATTTAAAATAGATATCAAACTATTTGCTAAGTTCTTCAATCAAATCATTAATTCTATAAAAGTTTCCTTCGCAGGGGAGCCTTTGAAAGGTCTACAGATTATGGGTTTGTTGGAGTCTCGTACCATTGATTTTGATTATGTATTTATATTATCTGCAAATGAAAACACTTTGCCACCAAACACTTACTCTAACTCATTCGTTCCATTTGATGTTAAAACAAAATTTAAAATGCGTACCTCCCTTGACTTTGACGCAATCAATTCCAACAATTTTTTTAATTTAATCAAGCGAGCCAAAGAATCTTTTATAATTTATGACTCCGACTTTTCATCTTACTCTTCATCAGAAAGTAGCCGATATATAAATCAACTTATTTATGAAATAAAGCCAATTGTCAATAGAGAAGTCAAAATAAATCAAACAAAGTACATCAATAAATTTAATTTGGATAATATTTGGAATAATAGTAATGTTTTTAAAAAAGACAATTTTATTATTAGTAAGCTAAATGACTTACTAAAAGTCGGTATCTCCGCAAGTTCAATCAATCTTTTCAACAAAAATCCAAAGCAATTTTATTATGAAAAAATTCTTAATGTGTCAGAGCCCGATGAGTTAATATCTTCAATTGATCCACCTATAATGGGGTCAATTACACATAGGTCGTTGGAGCTATTGTACGAACCATTTTTAAATGTTCCGTTATCTAAATCTAATATGGATTCTATGTTAAATAAACTAAATGATACAATTATAAAATCATTTTGTGAGCAAGGCATATATAACTTCTCTAAGGGCAAAAATTTGCTTGCTTTTAATGCTATTAAAGTAGTTGTTGAAAACTTTATTAAATATGAAAAGAGACTAATAAGCAGTGGAAATACAATTGTAGTTTTGCATGTTGAAAAAAATCTATCATTCAACTTTAACCTAAATGATGGAAGTAACAAAAAAGTTAAACTAAACGGAAATATTGACCGAATTGATATATTTAATGGTCAGCATAGAGTAATTGATTATAAAACTGGCGTAGTTAAAAGTAATGAGTTAATTTCAAAAAATTTATCTGATATCGTTGAAAAACCAAAACTTCTACAACTATTACTTTATAGCTTTCTATATAGCTCAACAGGTTTAAACCAAAACAGGGGCTTGGTAGCGGGTATTATAAACTTAAGAGCTACAAATTTTAATATTCAGAATGCAAATGTTTATGGTAGTAAGTTAATTGAAAAAAATGCGATTAATTGTTTTATTGATGAGATGAGAAAAATTATATTAAAAATGTATGATCTAAATGAAGATTTTGAAAATTCAGAGCTTGATGATTATTAATAATATTACAGATCAAAAAGAAAATTATTATATGGATATTTTTCTTTTTGAATCAACTTAACTTTTTCATACAACAACTCTTTAAAATTCTCAGTATTAATGTTCTTTTTACATGATATAAAAATTGTTTTACAATCTGAACGAGACATCCATGTCTCTTTCCAATACTCTAAGGATAGGTTCTCCCTTTTTATTGGTGTTAAATCATCAGCATCTTTTTTAATATAATTGTAATTATCGATTTTATTAAATACCATTATTTGATACTTATTGTTACAGTTAATTTCTTGCAAAGTTTTTGTAACGGAGTCTATATGTTTTTCAAAATTTGGATTAGAAACGTCTATAACATGAATTAGCAAGTCGGACTCAAAAACCTCATCCAATGTAGATTTGAATGCTTTAACAAGTTGTGTCGGCAATTTTCTAATAAACCCAACAGTGTCTGAAATTAGAAAGGGGAGATTTTTAATAACAACTTTTCTAACGGTTGTATCAAGTGTGGCAAATAATTTGTCTTCTGCTAAAACATTAGATTTGCTTAAATAGTTCATAATTGTAGATTTTCCAGCATTTGTGTATCCGACTAAAGAGACTCTAATCAACCTATCTCGACCTTTTCGCTGTGTGGTCATTTGCTTATCAATCTTTTCTAACTTCTTTTTTAAAATTGATATTTGTTGCCTTATAATCCGCCTGTCTGTTTCTATTTCTTTTTCACCAGGGCCCCTCATTCCTATTCCCCCCTTTTGTTTAGATAGGTGGGTCCAAAGGTTTGTGAGTCTTGGTAAGAAGTATTGTAACTGTGCAAGTTCAACTTGAATTTTCGCAATTGCTGTAGTTGCTCTTTGAGCAAAAATAGATAAAATTAAATTGGTTCGATCGACGATTTTACAATTTAAAATATTCTCTAAATTTTTTTGTTGCGACGGAGTCAACTCATCATCAAAAATCGCAGTATCAATTTTCTGCTCTTTTACATAAGCGGCAATTTCATATATTTTCCCTTTACCCAAAAATGTTTTTGAATTTACTGAGTGTAAATTTTGTATGAAAACATTTATTACACTTCCTCCAGCTGTATGAGTTAAAAATTTTAATTCATTTAAGTACTCTGCAGACTCAGTCTCACTATTTCTAGGCATTATAGCCCCTATCAAAATTGTTTTTTCCATCCAGATAAATATACCATATATCAATACATCAACCCACATATTTATCAATTACTTGATATTTTGGCATGGGATTTGATTTAGGATTATTATGAATTAACCAATCAACATCTAAATATGAAAGACAAAATAATAGTATTAATAATTTCTTTGTTATTTAAAATCAATTTATCAACTGCATCTAATGCTTTAAATACTATTGAACTAGACTCTGAGAAAATTTCATCAATTCAATCAGTTTATCCAAACATTGATATGAGTGACTTAAAAAGTAGTTACATTTTTTTTGAGTTTGACTCACTAAATTTCTTTAAACAAATTCAATCTAAAAAGTTTCAAATTCCATTTTTCAACGACTCTTACATTTCCTTTGAAATAGATGAACATATATCTGGCTATGAAAATATTTATGTTACACGACATAAATCAAGCGGCCAAATCAAAGAGCTATATAATACCAAGCTTCGAACATTCAAAATCATTAGTGATATTTATAGGGGGGGGCTCTCATACAATAATTCAATGTTAAAAGTAGTTTTTTTGATGAATGATGATGTATATGTATTAGACTCTTTCGATGATCCGTCTGATAACACAAAAAAAATTTATTTTTTGTCAAATGTTGCAAATAGCTTAGTCGACTTTGAATTCAAATGCTCACACGATCTCATTGAAGAGTTTAATGAATTTTATCACAGCTCTAACGCTTTGGTTTCAAATTCAAAATGTTTGAATGTTGCGATAGAAATTGATTACTACACTTATCAAACATTTGAAAATTATCAAGACGCAGTTGATTGGGCGTTAGAGATTATTTCTGTTTCTAGTACAATATTTGAGGAAGAAATTAATATTGGTTTAAATTCAAATTCGGCCCAGGTTTGGGAGTATCCTGATCCATATTCACAATATATCGATCAGCCACAAGAAATGCTTGTAGCAATACGTGACAATTGGTATGGTAATGAGAGTTTTTCGAATATAGATAGAGACTTGGTTCACCTTTTTTCAAAAAGAACTAACACAGGTACTGGTGGAATTGCCTTCTTAAATGGTGTAGGTAGCTTGTGGAATGGATATGGATTCAGCAGTTATTTAACAGACGATTTAACCTATGAATTTTTACCTGTGCCCTTTTTCTTTTGGAACATATATTGTTTTATTCACGAACTTGGGCATAATTTGGGTGCTAAACACACACAATGGTGCGGCTGGGAAGGTGGGCCTATTGATAATTGTGCTAATCTTGAAGAGACTCAGACTGGAGAGTGTGCAAATTTTATTGACAATCCTCAACCACAAGTAGGCACTATTATGAGTTATTGTCACACATGGTCATTTGAATCAGGTGGGGGAATAATTCTCAAATTTAATAATCAGGTTAAAAATACAATTTTGAATTACGTTGAATTTCAAAATATTCAACCATGCACTAATCAATCACAAACCGTATACGGTTGTACAGATGACACGGCATGCAATTTTGATTACTTTGCCAATATTAATGACAATACGTGTATTTATCCGGAAATTGGTTATGATTGTTTTGGCAATTGTTTAAATGACTCTAATAATGATGGTCTTTGCAATGATGATTCAGTAGATGTCAACGAAAGTAGTTTTAGTTCGGTGGAAGTTTTAAAATTAGAATCCTCGAACAAATATCAGATAAATCTAAATTCTATATTTAATGGAACTACTTTGCTCAAAATAACTAGCTCAGTTGGACAAACAATTTTATTAAAAGATATTGAAGAAACTACAGTGATTGACTTATCAAACTTTAAGTCTGGAATATATAATATTCAGCTAGCAAATAATTTTCTAAAAAATTCAGACATATTTAATAAACAGATTTTAGTTTTATAAATAAAAATATTAAATTTGAAATCTAATATTAAAAATAATTTTTATGGGATTAGTTGGAGGGTTAGCCCCAAATTTTAAAGCCGAGGCGGTAACAAACGGTGGTGAAACTGTTAAGGATTTTTCTCTTGAACAATTTTTAGGGAAAAACTATGTAATTCTCTTTTTCTACCCAAAGGATTTTACTTTTGTTTGCCCATCTGAACTACATGCTTTTCAAGAAAAGCTTCCAGAGTTTGAAAAAAGAAATTGCAAAATTATTGCATGTTCAACTGACACTTCTGAAACTCACTGGGGCTGGCTACAAGTTCCAAAAGATGATGGCGGAATTAAAGGAGTCACCTATCCATTAATTGCAGATTCAAATAAAGTTATTTCCGATGCATATGACGTCCTCAATGGAGAGTATGACTACAACGATGAGGGTGAGCTTACCGCGTCTGCAAGTATGATTGCTTATCGTGGATTATTTTTAATTGATAAAGAAGGTGTTATTCAACACATGCTAGTAAATAACTTGCCTCTTGGCAGGAATGTTGACGAAGCAATTCGAATGCTTGATGCATTACAGTTTCATGAAAATAATGGTGAAGTTTGTCCTGCTAATTGGGAGCCTGGTAAAGATGGAATGAAAGAAACACACGATGGAGTTGCTGACTATTTAAGCTCTCACTAAACCTAGATTTTGTCGAACTTTTTTTAAAACACTATTTGCCGTTTCATTCGCAATTTCACTCCCCTTTTTTAATTCGCTAGTTATCCTTTCATGAGAGTTCATGAGCTCATCAAATCTTTTGCGAGGTTTTTCAAATTTTTTGACAATTAATTCAAAGAGTTCTTTTTTTGCGTGACCATAGCCAAAGCCTCCGCTCAAATATTTTAATCGTAATTTTTCTGTGTCAAAATCTGAAGCAAGTAGTTTATATATTTTAAATATATTACAGTTAGACGGATCTTTTGGTTCTTCAAGTCCCTTACTATCTGTTATAATACCCATAATTTGTTTTTTAATAGTATTTTCACTACCCAAAATATTTATAGTATTAGAGTAGGACTTACTCATTTTTCTACCGTCAGTACCAGGCACAATAAGGGTGTTCTTTTTTACACTTGCTTCTGGAATTACAAATGTGTCACCAAAATGATTGTTAAATTTATTAGCAATATCCCTTGTTATTTCTAAATGTTGAAGCTGATCTTTCCCTACAGGTACAGTGTCAGCATTATATAAAATTATGTCTGCAGCCATTAAAACAGGGTAAGTAAATAATCCTGCATTTACATCTGACAAATTATTGGACTTATCTTTGAATGAATGGGCGTTTGCTAACATTGGATAAGGAGTAATACAATTTAGATACCACATAAGTTCAGTAACCTGTGGAACATCGGATTGTTTGTACAAGACATTTTTAGATGTATCCAGTCCAAAAGCTAACCATGCAGCAGCTGTTTCAATTGAGTTTTTCTTAACTAAATCTTTATTTTTCAAAGTTGTTAGTGCATGTAAATCAGCAATAAATAAAAACGACTCAATTTTTTGGGAGAGTTCAATAGCTGGCAATATTGCTCCCAATATGTTTCCTAGGTGAGGTCTTCCTGAACTTTGAATTCCTGTTAAAACTCTTTTCATAATTTTAGTCTAAATTACATAAAATAGATTTACAATAAATTATAACTTTATAAAAATGAAAATAAAAGTTCTTTTCTATAAATTATGGAGAACCTGGCTGTGGGTGTCTGTACTTTTGGGATTGATACTTTTTTTACCTTTTTCACTTATTTTGATTTCTTCTCAAAAAACATACTGGTTATTTCATCTTTTTTGTAAATATTGGTGTAGACTTGTATTAATAATTAATGGTTTTTGGTATGTAATCCATAAAGAAGCGAAAATTCTAAATAACCGTTCATATATAATTTGTCCTAATCATACATCCAAATTTGATATTATATTATTATTTGCAACCTTTCCTAATACATTTGTCTTTATGGGCAAAAAAAATGTAAGTAATATTAAATTTTTTGATTGGTTTTATGATAAAACAATGATAACATTTGACAGAGATAACATATCATCTTCATTTAAAGCGTATAGGAAGGCAGATAAAATTTTGAAGGATAAAATAAGTATTGTAATTTTTCCTGAGGGAAGGGTCCCAGAAGAAAAAATCAGACTAGGTAAATTTAAATTAGGTGCATTTAAATTAGCTATTTCAAATAAGGTTCCAATTATTCCAGTTACATTTGTTGATAATAAACAAAAATATCCAGAAAATGACTTCAGAGTAGAGTTGGGAATATTTAGAGTATTTTTACATAAGCCAATTGCATATGAAAATGAATTTAATAATGACGCTAAGATATTAATGGATAAAACATTTAATATAATGTCAAATACGTTGAGGAAATATGAAAGTAAGCAATAAAAAAATAAAAAGATTAGCTGAATTAGCTAAATTAAATTTGGATGAAAGTGAGTCAAAAAGTTTATCATCAGATCTAGAGCATATTTTAGCTTTTGTAGAAAAGTTAGGAGAAGTTGATACAAAAGAGGTTCAACCACTGAATCACATCCATGAAGCCTCTAACATTTTCGACGATGATGAACTTAGACAGTATGATATAAAGGATGAAGCATTAAGCAATTCCTCTAGTTCTAACAGTGATTATTTTAAAATAAAAAAAGGAATAAACACAAATAACTCTTAACAGTGTATATTGAAAGCATTGGTTAAGTTTTCAGCAATAGTATGTTTTAGATTGCCTTCAATTTCATGTCTTTCAATAAAATGAACGACTTTACCATTCTTAAATAAAGCTATAGATGGAGAAGACGGAGGATAGGGCAGCATATATTCTCTAGCTCTTGCAGTTGACTCTTTGTCTTGCCCGGCAAAAACAGTAGCCATTATATCTGGTTTTTTATCATTATTGGCGGACATTATAACACCAGGTCTTGCACTACCAGCAGCACATCCACAAACTGAATTAATGAAAATTAAAAAAGTTCCATTGTTATTTTGAAATAATGAATCAACTTCTTCAGCTGTTTTAAGTTCTTGAAATCCCGATGATGTTAACTCATCTCTCATTGGTTTACATAATTCTTCTGGGTACATAATTTAATTTTCTTTCAATTTACGTTTTTTTTTAAAAAAGTCAGACAACAATTTACTACATTCATGTTTTAATACTCCGCTTGTTACTTTTGTTTTGGGATGAATTAAACTTTTATTAATAGTACTAAAGCCTCTCTTTTCGTCATTTGCTCCAAAAATAACATGTCCTAATTGAGCCCAGAACATTGCACTTGCACACATCGGACAAGGCTCAAGAGTAACATATAATTCACAACCATTTAGATATCGAGACTCTAGATAATCACAAGCAGATGTGATAACTTGCATTTCCGCATGCGCGGTGGGATCATTTAGTCTCAAGCACATATTAAAACCCTTGGCAATTATTTTATTTTCAAAAACAACTATGGCGCCAACCGGGACTTCATCATTATCCATGGCTTTACCTGCTTCATATAAAGCTCTTCTCATATAGTATTCATTACGTGATTCCATCTTGCTAAATTATGTAAAATACTAAATAGATTAACTATCTCAGACAATTTCGTAATTTTACATAAATTTAGAGTATGTCATACAGAACAGTAAATAACGGCGAGCTTAACAAGTCTTATCTTAATAAAGTTGTTAAACTATGTGGCTGGGTCCAAAAAATAAGAAATCTAGGTGGGATGACTTTTGTCGATATAAGAGACAGATATGGAATTACTCAGTTAGTCTTTAACGTCGATAAAAATCCAACTTTGTTTGAAGAAGCGCGCAAATTAGGTAGAGAATATGTGATTAAGGTAGAGGGAACTGTAATCTTGAGAAACTCTATAAATAGAAAAATGCCAACTGGCGAAATTGAAGTGGAGGTCAACTATTTATCAATATTAAATAAATCAAAAACACCACCCTTTACTATTGAGAATGAGACAGATGGGGGGGATGACTTAAGGATGAAGTACAGATATCTTGACCTAAGAAGAGAGCCGATTCAAAATAATATTATCTTGAGATCAGAAGTTGCATTCCACACAAGGAACTATCTTCGTACTCAAGGTTTTCTAGAGATAGAAACCCCATTTTTAATCAAATCTACTCCCGAGGGTGCAAGAGATTTTGTGGTTCCATCCAGACTAAACAAAGGAAGTTTCTATGCGCTGCCCCAATCTCCACAAACTTTTAAACAACTCTTGATGGTTTCAGGATATGATAAGTATTATCAAATTGTAAAATGTTTTAGAGATGAGGATTTTAGAGCTGATCGTCAGCCAGAATTTACACAAATTGATTGTGAGATGTCATTTGTTGAGATAGAGGACATTTTAAATATGTTTGAAAACTTAATTAAAGAAATAATATACAAAGTAAAAGGGGTGAAAATTGATAAAGTTCCACGAATTAAATACTCCGAATCAATAAGAGATTATGGCACTGACAAACCTGATATAAGATTCGAGATGAAAGTCAAACACCTAAACTCTGTCTGCAAGGGCAAGGGATTTAATTTATTTGACAGCTCGGAAACTATTGTTGGAATTGTTGTTCCTGGAGGTGCCGAATTTTCAAGAAAACAAATCGACTCATTAACTGATTGGATTAAGAAACCACAAATAGGCTGCTCAGGAATGATTTTTTGCAAGTTCAATACAGAAGGTAGGCACAAATCATCAGTTGATAAATTTTTTAACAACGAACAACTGGAAAGTTGGAGGTCCGAATCAGGAGCAAATAACGGAGATATGATTTTAATTTTAGCAGGAGATGAAAAATCAACTATCAATGCAATTGGTTTACTGAGAATTGAGCTAGCTGAAAGACTCAAATTAAGAGACCCAAATTTATTTAAGCCAGTTTGGATTACAGATTTTCCATTATTCGAATTCGATGAAAAAAGTAAAAAATATCATGCCATGCACCATCCCTTTACATCTCCCAATGATGATGATGTTGAGTTATTAAAAAATGACCCATTAAAAGTTAAAGCAAAGGCATATGATATGGCTTTAAATGGAACTGAAATTGGGGGCGGTTCTATAAGAATTTTTAATAAAGGTTTACAAAATGAAGTCTTTAACTTACTTGGTTTTAGTGATGTCGAAGCAAATGAAAAATTTGGTTTTTTGATGGAAGCCTTTGAGTACGGGGCTCCCCCTCATGGCGGAATAGCCTTTGGGCTTGATAGACTATGTGCAGTCATATCCGGTTCCGATAGTATAAGAGACTTCATTCCTTTTCCAAAAAATAATTCGGGTAAAGATATTATGTTAGACACCCCCTCCAAAATAGATGATGATCAACTCAAAGATTTAGGTATAAATATTGACTAATATTATGATTCCATATGGAACATTACTAAACGTTTTACTTGTAATTTTAGGTGGAACTATAGGAATTTTTACAAAAAAAATTATCAGTTTACATCTCCAAAAAAAGATTTTCATTGTTTTGGGTTTATTTACAATTATTATTGGAGTTAGTATGTGCTTTAATTTCCAAAACTATGTAATTGTTATAATATCTCTAATTTTGGGCTCTAATTTTGGGAATTATTTTAATTTAGATTTAGTAATAAAAAATTTAACAAAAAACTTAAAAGAAAAACTTAAAATTAACTCAAATAATTTTACAGATGGAATTTTAACTTCTTTTTTACTTTTTTGTGTTGGATCAATGACAATAGTTGGCTCAATTGAGGAAGGTTTAGGCAAACCCCCAACCATTTTGTATACTAAATCAGTTATGGATGGTGTTAGTTCAGTATTATTATCTTCTATTTTTGGCGTCGGAGTCATATTCTCGGTTTTTCCTATGATAATTTTTCAAGGCAGTATTACATTACTTACTTTCTACTTTCGAGATTTTATTCCAAACCAATTAATTAATGATATTGAGTCAGTTGGGGGTATTTTGATAATTGTTATGGGGCTAAATATACTTGGGTTTAAAAGAGTGAATGCTATAAACCTTTTACCCTCTTTGATTTTTGTAGTTTTTATTTACTTAGCCAGTTCAACTTTTGTCTGATGTGTCACTAATTTCATTGTTAATGTCGGGGTCATCAGCTTCAAAGTTTGTTGGTTTTATGTTTTCGTCTGAAATTACGGTATATGAATTATCAATATCTGTGTTTTCTTCATCAACGTCAATTTCTGTATCAATTTTGTTTTCTGATTGAAGTTTTTTTACTCCAATTAGTGCATTACTCATTGCTAGTGCACTTCCCAGAATTATAAAAAGAAGTATACCAGGAATTATCTCACTGTGAAAAACTTTATCAATAACGTACTCGTCAGGGATTGAAAAGAAAAGTAAAATAGTAATTAATCCTCTAGGAGAGAGAAACAGCTCAGGCCAGGATCTTCCCCCCATTGTTGGGAATATTAAGATAAACCTAATGCTATATATTGTCGCCAGCAGTACTAAGCTAATAATTATAACTTCAAAGTTGAGAAGTGAACCCAAAGAAACATAGTATCCAAACAGAATAAAGAAAAATGTTCTAACTACGAATGCACTTTCCATAATAATAATCTTAAAATAATTTTGTATTCCATTTACCTTTTCTTCATCAATACTTTTAGTAAGAAATCCCACAAAAAATATTTTATAATTATTTAATATAATTCCAAATATTAATACAATTAGCAACGACGACAGATGCAGTTTTTCTCCTAGTGCATACAATAAAAGAAGAATAGAAAATAAAAAGAAAAGTTTAGTGTGTCCCCTTATTTTTTGAAAAAGATATATAAGTAATATACTAATGAAAATGGATATAAAAATAGAAAGACCAATATTACCAATGATTTCTGAGGAGCTCTTGACAGCGCCCGTAGCTAACGAGCCAAGAACAACTTGAAACATTAATAACCCAAGAACATCTGAAAATGTGCTTTCATAAATTAAAAATGACCTTTTACTTTCGTCCAAACTTTGGATACTAGGTATTATAATTGCGCTACTAATAATTGATAATGGTACAGCATACAGTAATGAGTGAAGGAGGTCAATTTCAGTAAAAATCTGAAGAATATAAGCTATAGCAAATGAAGTGCAAAGAAGTCCAAATAGACCAACAAAAAATGCTCTTAGTGACGATACAATCATCTGCTTGTTCATTTTTAGGTCTAAGGCCGCCTCAAGTAAAATTAAAATTAAGCCTGCAACACCCAACACCTTTAATAAGGGCTTTCTAGTCTCCTCGCCTAGTAATTGAAAGCCAATAATTTGTGTATCAAGTTGAAGAATTGCACCAAACATTATTAAAATAAGTACCGATGGAACTCCGGTACTATCTGAATACAGGTTTAAAAAATGTGATATAATTATTATACATGATAATGATATTATTAATATATATGGATCCATTTATTTAAATTAAAGTTCCTCTTTTTCTTTGTTCATCTTCAATTGCTTCAAACAGAGCCTTGAAATTTCCTTTGCCAAATGATTGTGCCCCTTTTCTTTGAATTATTTCAAAGAATAAGGTTGGTCTGTCTTGAATAGGCTTTGTAAATATTTGAAGTAGATATCCCTCATCGTCCCTATCAACCAAAATGCTAAGCTCTTTGAGCTTATCAACTTTTTCATCAATTTCTCCAACGCGATTGAGGACAGTATCATAATATGATTTTGGGACATGTAAAAACTCAACACCCCTGTTTTGCATTTTTTTAACTGTATCAATAATATTATCAGTTGCAATGGCGATATGTTGACAGCCAGGACCATTATAAAATTCTAAATATTCTTCTATTTGAGATTTTTTGGCCCCTTTTGCAGGCTCATTAATTGGGAACTTTATTCTGCCATTTCCATTTGTCATAACCTTACTCATTAAAGCAGTAAATTGGGTAGATATGTCTTTGTCATCGAATGTAATTAGGTTTGCAAAACCCATAACATCACGATAAAAATCTTCCCATATATTCATTTCGTTCCAGCCCACATTTCCCACCATGTGATCTATATATTTTAAGCCTGTTGATTCAGGCTTGTATGTTGATTCCCATTTTTTAAATCCAGGAAGAAATATTCCATTGTAATTTTTTCTTTCTATAAATACATGAACGGTATCACCATAAGTATGAATTCCAGAATGAATAACTAAACCATTTTCGTCTTCCATTTTGGCAGGTTTCATATAGGATTTTGCACCTCTTTTAGTAGTTTCTTCCCAAGCTTTTGTGGCATCATCAACCCAAAGAGCAATTACTTTTATACCATCTCCATGTTTTGTGATATGTTCTTCAATCTCAGTGTTTCCAGACATTGGTGATGTTAGCACAATGCGTATTTTGTCCTGAGCTAAAACATACGAAGTTTTGGTTGTACTTCCAGTTTCTAGTCCAGAGTATGCTAGAGATTGAAAACCAAAAGCGGTTTTATAAAAATGAGCTGCCTGCTTTGCATTGCTCACATAAAACTCTACATAGTCGGTCCCATTAATTGGTAGAAAGTCCTGTGCTTTAGGAAATATTTTTTTTAACTTTTCGTTCATTTATATCCAAGATTTATAATATTTTCCATCATCTAAATTCATAGCAGCCTTTGTTAACTTGAGTGGTCTAAAAGTATCTACCATTACAGCTAACTCTTGAGTTTCTTTTTGACCAATAGATCTCTCCATAGCTCCAGGGTGAGGGCCATGAGGGATCCCTGCGGGGTGTAAGCTAATATAACCTTTCTCAACATGGTTTCTGCTCATAAAATCGCCATCTACATAGTATAATACCTCATCAGAGTCTATATTGCTATGATTGTATGGAGCAGGTATAGAATCAGGGTGATAGTCATATAATCTGGGGCAAAAAGAGCAAACAACAAAAGCGTCAGTTTCAAAAGTTTGGTGCACTGGTGGAGGCTGATGTATTCTACCAGTAATTGGCTCAAAGTCATGAATTGAAAATGCATAAGGATAATTATATCCATCCCAACCTACAACATCAAAAGGATGTGATCCGTAAACCACGTGATGCATTATACCTTCTTTTTTTATCATAATTAAAAAGTCTCCTTTTTCGTCATTGGTAATCAAATTTTTAGGCCGTCTTATATCTCTTTCACAGTATGGGGAATGTTCTAGCAATTGACCGAAGTGATTTCTATACCTTTTGGGAGTATACATAGGGTGAAATGATTCAACAACAAATAGTCTATTATCCTTATTGTCAAATTCTATTTGGTAAATGACTCCTCTTGGTATCAAAAGATAATCACCATATGAAAAATCTAAATTTCCAAGCATTGTTTTCAAAGTGCCAGTTCCCTTGTGAACAAAAATTAGTTCATCAGCGTCGGTATTTTTGTAAAAGTTTTTTGTCATTGACTGACTGGGGGCAGCTAAAGAAATATGGCAATCATTATTGACGAGAATTGGGGATCGGCTGTCCAGATAACAATTTCCAGGAGCTAAATCAAAGCCTTTTAAAAGTCTAGATTTTATATTATTCTCAACTGCAATTTCAGGTGCTATATTTTCTTTTTTAAGAACTTTTTTTACCTGAGTAGGTCTTTGTGTATGGTATACAAGTGATGACATTCCTACAAATCCAATGGTTCCAAATAATTCTTCGTAACGATGTTTACCTGACTTGGATTTGAACACAGTGTGTCTTTTGTTGGGAATCTCACCTAGTTTGTGATAGAATGGCATAGTTTATTTATTATACGTAAATATAATTATAATCGAGTGTTTATATTTCTTTCTGCGATATTTTCTTGCGGGCGAATACTTTTTTTAAATGAACTCAATGATGGTTTTTTTCGGTCTTTTCTTATTTTTTTTTGTTCATCACTGGGAAGCTTAGACATTTCTTGACAATTTTTATTGCAACAGCCCTCATACTTTCTTGCACATTTTTCACATTGTATAAAAAGTAGATTGCAGTCTACATAATTACAATTTGTATAATCATCGCATGGTCCGCCACATTGATCACAATTACTAATTATATCATTGGAAATTTTTTCACCTAAGCGATCATCAAATACGAAGTTTTTACCAACAAATTTATTTTCTAAATTATTCTCTTTAACCTGTTTTGCATAATCGATGATTCCACCGTGCAGTTGGTTTACGTCCTTAAATCCATGATGTTTTAAGTAAGAACTTGTTTTCTCACACCGAATTCCTCCAGTACAATAAAGTAGGATTTTTTCCTCTTTTTTAGACTCTAATTTTTTTTTTATTAGTGGCAACTCTTCTTTAAAGGTGTCAACATCGGGTTTTAGGGCCCCTTTAAAATGTCCAATTCTACTTTCATAATGATTTCTCACATCAACTACTACTGCACCATTATTCATGCAGTCATTCCATTCTTTTGCAGACAAGTGCCTCCCTACGTTTGTTACATCATACTCGTTGTCATTTAAGCCGTCTGCAACAATTTGTTTTTTTACTTTGATAGCCAATTTTAAAAAAGAATCTAACTTATCCTCTACAGCAATTTTAAACTGTATATCCTCAAACTCATTAATTGACCTAATTGACATTACAAATGAATCCCAGTTTGGTTTGGGGCACGATAATTGTGCATTAATTCCTTCTTTGGCAATGTAAATTCGCCCTTTTATTTTTAATTTATACCATTCAATAAACAGCCTTTCCCTTAACGAAAATGGGTCTTCAATTATAACATATTTGTAGAATGACAATGTTGTTCTTTCAAAACTTTCATCTTCTAATTGTTTTTTTAGATCCTCTCGACTGAACTTATTAAATAAAATTTTATTTTTTTTCTTCATCTTAAATCAAAGATAATTAATAGATTATATATTTGTTAGTATATTAATATCTATGTCATCAAATCAAAAATTTTTAGTTATTGGGTCAAATGGTCAAATTGGAACTGTTTTAACCAAAAAATTAGCTGAAAAATATGGTTATGAAAACGTGGTGGGGAGTGATTTAAGACCCCCCAAAAAACACACCAAGTTTATTTTCGAAGAATGTAGTGTTCTAGATTTTAACCGATTAGGTATAATAATTAGTAAATATAATATTACTGATGTTTATTTGTTAGCAGCGTATTTATCTGCTAAAGGTGAAAATAGTATGGACAAAGCTTGGGATTTAAATATCAACGGATTGATCAATGTCTTAAATTTTGCCAAAGAGAAAAAAATAAAAAAAATTTTTTGGCCTAGTTCTATTGCAATTTTTGGCTCTACAACACCCAAAAAGAATGTTGATCAATACGCAATTACAGAACCTGAAACTATTTATGGTGTAAGTAAGTTGTCCGGGGAAAGTCTATGTAATTATTATCATAATAAATTTGGTGTTGATGTTAGGAGCTTGAGATATCCAGGCATAATAGGCTGGGAGTCTATGCCTGGGGGGGGTACTACTGATTATGCGGTTGATATTTTTCATGAAGCCATTAAAAATCAAAAGTATGAATGTTTTTTATCAAAGAATAGATCACTTCCCATGATGTATATGGATGATGCTATAAGGGCGACCATTGGCATCATGGAAGCTCCTTCTGAGCAAATAAAAATCAGAACATCATATAATCTATCTGCATTATCTTTTAGTCCAAAGCAAATCGGAGATGAAATAAAAAGTCATATAAAAAATTTTAAAATAACATACAGTCCTGACAATAGAGACAGGTTAGCTGAGAGCTGGCCACAATCAATTAACGATGATCATGCTAGAAATGATTGGGGTTGGAGGCCAAATTTTAATTTGTCACAAATGGTTAGTGATATTATCTTAAATTTGAATAAAATATACAAGAAAGAAAAAATTTAAATGCAAAATTTAAAATTATATAATACCCTAAGCGGAAACAAGGAGGTTTTTAAACCCATTAGCCCAGGTAGTGTTTCAATGTATGTTTGCGGACCAACTGTGTACGGTGAGGGGCACTTAGGTCACGCTAGACCAGCAATAACTTTTGATATTCTATATAGATATCTAAAGTTTTCTGGCTACAAAGTTCGTTATGTCAGAAATATAACTGACGTTGGCCACTTATTAAATGATGCAGATGATGGTGGCGATAAAATTGGAGAAAAGGCTAAATTACTTCAGCTAGAACCTATGGAGGTTGCACATTATTATACAAAAAAATATCATGAATCAATGTATAAACTCAATGTTGAGAATCCAAGTATTGAACCTTTAGCTTCTGGACATATTATTGAGCAAATAGAAATGATTAAAAAGATTATTGAAAATGGTTATGGATACGAAGTAAATGGCTCAGTATATTTTGATGTTGTAAAATACAATGAGACTAATGAATATGGATCACTCTCAGGAAGAAAAATCGAAGATATGCTGGCGAACACAAGAGACTTAGAAGGACAGTCTGATAAAAAAAACCAGGTAGATTTTGCTTTGTGGAAAAAAGCTTCGCCTTCTCACATCATGAGGTGGCCTTCTCCATGGGGAGACGGCTTTCCAGGCTGGCACCTTGAATGTTCAGCAATGAGCTGTAAGTATCTTGGGGAAGAGTTTGACATACATGGTGGCGGTATGGATTTAGTTTTTCCACATCATGAAGCAGAGATAGCACAATGTTGTGCTGCAAATAATAATAAGGGGGCAAGATATTGGATGCATAATAATATGATAACAATCGAAGGTCAAAAGATGGGAAAGTCTCTGGGTAATTTCATTACTCTCAATGAATTTTTTAATGGCTCTCATAATAAGCTGAATCAAGCCTATCATCCAATGGTAATTAGGTTTTTTATTCTACAAGCTCATTACAGAAGCACTATTGATTTTTCAAATGAGGCCCTAAAAGCTGCTGAAAAGGGTCTTTTGAGATTATTAAATGCAGTAAAAACCTTAAATAAAATTATACCAAAAGAAAATTCAACTATCGATGTTTCTTTATTTTCAATGAATTGTGATGAGGCGATGAATGATGATTTAAATACCCCAGTTGTTTTATCTCACTTATTTGACGCAGTCAAAGTTATTAATTCATGCAACGAGGGGAAGCATAATTTGTCGGTAGCTGACGTAGGTTTACTTAAAGATTTATTCAATAAGTATGTAATTGAAATTTTTGGACTACAAAGCTTTTTAAATACAAATAACTCATCAGATGTTAGTGCATTAATGTCACTTATTTTAGATGTTCGAAATCAGTTAAAGAAAAATAAGGATTGGACGACAGCAGACAAGATTAGAGATGGTTTAAACAATATAAATATTGAAATTAAAGACAATAAAGATGGCTCTTCTTGGGATTATAAAAAATAGTTTTTACTTAATTATTCTTTTGTTTTTTTGGTCATGTGATAATAACAATAATAACCAAGCACCAATTGTAAAAAAACAAACAAATCAAAAAGATATTTATGTGCCTAACTTTGATACAGACTCGGCTTATTTTTTTGTAGAGCAACAAGTTTTATTTGGACCTAGAGTCCCAAATTCTAATGCTCACAATGAGTGCTTTGTTTTTTTAAAAAATAAACTCAAACAATTAGGAGCAACCGTTTCAACACAAATTGATTATGTTGAAAGGTTCGATGGCTATAGAATGAAGATGAAAAATATTATCGCCACTTATAATCCTAATTCCATTAAAAGAATTTTACTATGTGCCCATTGGGATAGTAGATACACAGCGGACAATGATACAGTTGATGTAGATAAACCAATACTTGGGGCGAACGATGGAGGAAGTGGTGTTGGCGTTTTATTAGAAATTGCCAGGCAAATCCAGTTACATCCAATTGCGGATTTGGGAATTGACATAATATTTTTTGATGTTGAAGATCAGGGGGCACCAAACAATGTTCTCAACGCCTCACCCAATTCTTGGTGTTTGGGGTCACAATATTGGTCGCTTAATCCCCACATTAAGAATTATTTTGCTGATTTTGGAATTCTCCTTGATATGGTTGCTGGCAAAGATGCAAAATTTACAAAGGAAGGTGTCTCTGTTCAATTTGCCTCACGATTTGTAGATAAAATTTGGGATACCGCTGATGAACTTGGCTACTCCAACTTCTTTTCAACAAGAAAAACCCCACCAATAATAGACGACCATTTATATATAAATAATTTGATACACATTCCAACAGTTAATATTGTTGAATTTGACGAAAATTCGCATAATAGATTTAATAAACACCATCACAAACATTCTGATGATATGACAAACATCGATAAGAAAACAATGAAAGCTGTAGGTCAAACGGTTCTAAATGTAATTTATACGTATTAAATTACTTCATTTTTCAAGTTCAAAAATCCAACTTGATGCTTTAGAATTGATTGGAATTAATGTTAAATCTTTTTTTGGGGAAAACAATAATTGTTCCTTCTTTCCCATAAATGATGTTTTAAAAACACATGTTACTTCAGGGAATTTGATTCCAAATTCACTTATTGCGTGGCTTTTCATTTTATATGCAAGAGGCAATATTAGATCAGGATAATATTTGAGATTATTATATTGAATTGGCGTTAACATTTTTGTAACATCAACGTTGTATTTATCGCCAGTTAATTTATTTTTTAAGAAAAAGTCAATTTTAGACTCCTTGTACATTATTTTCATTCTCCAAGCAAATCTTTGTCCCACACCGTTATAATCCACATTTCCTTTTACAAGTACATGCCTGAATGGTAAAAGTAATTGAACAATAATGAAGAAAACAATTAAGGGGTTAACAAACGATTTGTTTGGTAAAATTACCTTCTCAATTTTTTTAACATTTAAAAGTTTTTGAAATTTAACTGGATCAATGAATAGAACTAATGTTGAGATCATCAAAAAAGGGAAAACCCCGATTTCTCCAACATCTTTGAAAAGAAAGAAGTTCAATGAATTAAAAATTAACACAAAAATAAAACCTAGAATCCTCGTTCTCTTAAATATTAAAAAAAAGCCAATAACTAAATCATATATTAGTCCAGAAAAAGTAAAAAAGGATATTATAATATTATTACTAAACAAATTATTACCAGAAACTTGGGCCTTAGTTTGCAAAATATGAGTCATCGGTTGTAAATCAAAAATCCAGTATGGGTTAATTTTATTTATTCCTGAAATAAAATATATCAAAAATATCATTATTTGAAATGCGATAATGTTAATCTTAGGAACGTAGTAGTTTTTTTTAAAGGAACTCTTTTTATTAAGAAAAAATAAAAGAAAAGTTATAATTGAAATGAAATAATAGTGATTATTAAAATAACCTCGGTCTAATAACCACAGGTAGGTAAATGCCAAAAAAAATATTAAGCATGATATTCTTGAAGTTTTATTAAATATCATACCAATGTTTGAAATCAACATAAGAATAGCTGATAAGTACACAAGTTGTTCGCTTGGGTTATTTAGAAAGTCAAAAAATGGAAATAAAATGAAGGGTTTAAGAATATTATTTTCAATAAATCCAAGCTTAAAAAAATATATTGTTTGTACAATTAATACGATTGAAAAACAAATTCTAAATATCACTAAGGAAATATTAGATTCGTAATTGTCTTGTACATATTTAATATTTTTGAAATACATAATCTCAAAATAATTAAATTTTATATAAATGTTTAATTTATCTTTAATAATTATTTAAAACTAAAATCATCAAAAAAAAATTATTTTTAATAGACGCTTATGCTCTAATATACAGGGCATATTTTGCATTCATAAGAAACCCTAGAATAACATCCTATGGTCTAGATACCTCGGCGATATATGGATTTGTAAATTCTATTATTGAACTCTACAACAAAGAAAATCCAAGTCACATCGGAGTTGTCTTTGACACACCCCAAAAAACACATCGACACATCGAATATGAAGACTATAAAGCAAATCGTGATTCAACTCCAGAGGGAATTTCGAGCGCTATCCCACTCATTAAAGAGTTTCTAAAAACTTTCAATATTCCAATAATTTTTGCAGATGGTTATGAGGCTGATGATGTCATAGGGACTATTTCTAAGTTAGCTTCACAAAATTCTTATGAAGTTTATATGTACACACCCGATAAGGATTTTGCTCAGCTAGTGTCAGAAAATGTCTACATGTATAGGCCGGGACAGAGAGGAGCTGCTCATCAGATATGGGATACTAATATGGTTTGCGAGAAGTTCGAAATTAACAATGTTTCTCAAGTAATTGATTACTTGGGAATGGTTGGTGATGCAGTTGACAATATTCCTGGTATAGCAGGAATAGGACCTAAAACAGCATCTAAACTCCTGACTAAGTACGGATCAATGGAAGGCGTTTACAGTAATATTGGAGACCTGAAGGGGAAGCTTAAGGAAAATATTGTAAACGGAGAAGAAAATGCAAAGTTATCAAAAAAACTTGCAACAATTTTGGTCAATGTTCCTGTTGAATTTAACTACAATGAACTTGAACTAACTGAGCCTAATTGGGAAAATGTGAAATTACTTTTTGAAAAGCTAGAATTTAGAAGGATTTATGATAGAGCTTACAAATTTTTTCACAAGGCAAATTCAGATAGTCAGAATTTTATTGAAACAGAAAATTTACAATTAAGTTTATTTTCAGAGCCGACAGTTAATGAAAATATTAAAATTAAAAAATCTATAGACCTTGATACTGAAAAAAAAATTAAGGGAACAGTAAAAAGTATTTTAAATTCTGATATCATATATATATCACATTATATTGATAATAGCAATCTGCATGCTTTATCGATAAGTTTTGATGACAAAAGCTTTCATGTTTTAATTGATGAAAGACTAACTTCATCAACAGTGCTCAAATTACTAGAGCCTGTCTTTTCTTCAAGAGAAATAACTAAAGTTTTTTACGATTCAAAAACATTTCTCAAATGCTTAATGATTTATAACATTGAATTTTCAGAAAACTTTTTTGATATTCTTATTGCGGATTACGTTATAGACCCTGAAAACAATCA
>PKDT01000016.1 GCA_002863085.1 Flavobacteriales bacterium | reverse complement strand
TCCTAGCGGGGCTACTAATAAATTATATATTTATCTGTAAATAAATTTGTATTTTAATTTATGTTTGAAAATGATAAAGGTGCCTATTTTTCCGAATGTAAAAAATACAGATATTCGCTTCATCGTAAATGGAGTAATAAGCCACTATTGTTATTTATTATGTTAAATCCATCAACAGCTGATGCCAATATTGATGACCCAACAATAGAAAAATGTATTTATTTTTCAAAAAAATGGGGCTTTGGGGGAATACTGGTGGGTAACTTATTTGCTTACAGGTCAACTGATCCAAAGAAACTAAAAAAAACAACTGACCCTGAGGGCGCAGATAATAAGAGATTTATTAAAAAGATGGTTGCTAAAGCCTCTACTGTAATTTGTGCTTGGGGAAATGGCTATGGTCCCCCACCAAATTATCTAAAAAGATTAACTGAATTACATTATTTAAAAATCAATAAAGACGGAACCCCTGCTCACCCATTATATTTAAAAAAATCATTAATGTATAGTAAATATTAAAACCCTTATATTTTAATTATTGGTTCTTTTATATTTTTTTAATAATTTTCTTAAATTTAATAAATATTAAAAAATAAAAAATGAAAAAAATTATAGCATTATTCATATCTCTTATGATATTCTCGTCATGTGCGACGATTATTACTGGTGGAGCAAGTAAGGTGGCAATGAATACACCTAAAAACTCTGGTACTACTGTCTCCGTAAATGGTATTGAAAAGGGGGTAACTCCAATACAACTTAAAGTAAAAGCTGGAGACATGATTACATTCGAAAAAGATGGCTTTGATACTAAAACCGTTATTGTTGACAGTAAATTCAATACAATTGCAATTCTAAATCTTTTTTCAATTATTGGCTGGGGTATTGACGCAATTACCGGTTCATTATCTGTTCCTGACTCAAAGATGATTAACGTGACCCTTAAAGAAACAAAATAACTTTCTAAATATTTATTTTAAAGAGACCATACACTGGTCTCTTTTTTTTTTAAAGAAAATGACTAAAAAAATTATTGTATTAATTATTTTAATTTGTCATTCATCAATTTTTAATGGCCAAAGAAGATACTCTAAAAATAGTCATGTAAAAATTGAAACTAGAAGTTTAGAATACAAATACATAATTGATTACACGTTCAAAAATCATTGGAATGAATTACAAGAATTGTCGGTCAGTTTGAATAAGAGAAAATCTGATTCTGATATACAAAAATTTGGTATTCCGGATAGCATGTTTGATCGATATGTAGAGAATAAAGAGGTTATTGAGAAAAGAAATGCAATACTAAAAGAGGGGCTATACAAAAGAGATGGAAATACTCTTGTTGTTGACTACAGCTCTTTAGTAAGCTACTTTAGAGATACCTTCAAACCCATATCTAATTATTTAATTGAATATTTAGAATCTTCAAAAAGAGACAACCGTCGAAATAGAATAGAGATTGCAATGAAATTTGTTCAAGACATCCCCTATGGACTACCATATGAAAAAAGAGTTCAATCTAAATATGGTGGCTACAAATATGATGATGGAATTTTTGCTCCCAATGAAGTACTAATTAAAGGGTACGGGGACTGTGATTCAAAAACATTTCTATTTGCTTGTATAGTAAGTCATATGATTAACGCAGATGACATTATTTTTGTCAGAGGTGACAACCACATTCTTTCCGCTATTAAATCCACCAAAATAAGCGGAGGAAAATATTTCAAATACGAGGGTGGAAATTATTACATATGCGAAACAGCAGGTCCTGGGAGACCAATGTTTGGTGAACGCAAGAAGAAAATTGGAAAAGCTACTATATATCCACTTAATCTGTAGACTAGGATAGTTTTTTATTATTTAAGTGCCTTACACTATCTCTTTGTGTTTTTTTTCTCATAGAAATATCAAAACATTCCTCTAGGTCAATATTCATTTGGTTACTTAGGCAAGTCAACACAAATAATATGTCACCCATTTCTTCTTTAATTAATGAAACACCGTCAACTTCTTTTTTATAATTTTGCTCTCCATATCTTCGTGCCATGTGCCTAGAAAGTTCTCCAACCTCCTCGGTCAAAAGTGCCATATTTGTTAATTCATTAAAATATCTAACACCATATTTCTTAATCCAATTATCAACCTGGACCTGAAGTTCTTGTATAGTCATATTTCTTAGAACTGATAACCAACAATAAATGAACCTGTAACAAGCTTTAATAAGTCATCGGAGTTAAAGCCGAAGAAGTCTTCATAGACAGAAGTATTTCCAATTGTTGATGTTGACACTACAGATCTTAATGAAAAGTATAATCCCATCTTGGTATCTAAACCAAGACCTACAACGCCTGCAACATCCGTTTCATTATATACCCACTCATCATTCCCATTAATATTAACATAATTCTCATCAGAGTTTATATCATCACTTGTCTGATTTGAACCACCTAAAAGACTGGAGATTTGTGTACCTAGGTGAATATTAAATCCTCCAATATAAAATTTCAAAAGTATAGGTACGGAGAGGTAGTTTAAATTAACATCCGACTTAACATCCGACGAAATCTCATTAAACAAAGGTGGTGGAGATTTATAGTTGATCGAATTATAATTCGCTTCTGCAGATAAACCCAGGGGACCCAGCTTTAAATTATATCTTAAACCAACAAGATATCCTGATGATAGAGATTCATCATAATAACCGTTCGTAACATCATAAACACCTGTGGAATTTGACCCAGCATGAAGTCCGAAGCCACTTCTTTTTTGTGAATATGCCGAAGACGAAATAATTATAACTAATAGTATGGTTAATCTTTTCATATTTTTTTTTTGAGTTAATATAGGCTAAATTTAACTCAAATGAAAAAATTAATTTTCTTTTTCTTTTTCATTCAAAATTGAAACTAATCTTTCCCATTCTTTTTCTTTGCTCAATAATTTCTTTTGTTCTTTATCATAGTTTAAATAAAAATCTTTCTCCTTTGTAATTTGTTTGAACTTTTCAGGGTCAGACAAATCTGTATCTAGTTTCTTTTTTTTGTTCTCAATAAATGCAATCTCTGATTCAAGTTTAGAA
Organism: Flavobacteriales bacterium; assembly: GCA_002863085.1. Taxonomy (GTDB): domain Bacteria; phylum Bacteroidota; class Bacteroidia; order Flavobacteriales; family TMED113. The sequence continues at coordinate 25,324 of PKDT01000016.1, read as the reverse complement.
ATTTTATTTTTAAGCTTTCTTATTTCTCTTTCATTTTCCTTTCTGGTTAAATAAGCGATTTTCTGTGCGCTGTTTCTTTTTTTATCAGTATTTTTTTGCAGTTTGGTAAATTGGTCTAATTCGCTTAGTCTACTTAAATTATTCGTTTCTAAAAAGAAATCAATTCCGCCTATGTACTCTTTAATTGACTTATCCTTAAACTCAAAAACTTTATTTGTTAAGCCGTTTAAAAAAGATCTATCATGTGAAATAATAATTAAAGTTCCATCAAAGTTTAACAATGCTTTTTTTAATATGTCAATGGAATACATGTCCAAATGATTAGTGGGCTCGTCCATTATTAGGAAATTGATTGGTGAAAGTAATAACTTACAAAGCGCAACTCTCGCTCTCTCACCTCCAGATAAGACACTTACCTTCTTATCAACATCATCTTTTGTAAAAAGAAAGGAACCTAGGATATCCCTTGCTTTTATATTTATTTCTGCTGTTATTGAATCCTCAACAGATTGCAAAACAGATTTTTCACCATCTAAAAAATCAGACTGATTTTGTGCATAGTATCCATATTTAACGTTATAACCATAGTGGGTCATGCCCTCATATTCAATTTCATTAACAATTATTTTTGCAAGAGTTGATTTACCCTCACCATTTTTGCCAACAAAAGCAATTTTTTCTCCTTTATTTATTTCTAAATTGATGTTTTCGAGTACAAGGTTAGAATTGTAACTTTTAGAAATATTTTTCATTTTAAATGTAACTTTACCTGAATGTGGGGCTGGAGGAAATTTTAGATTCATTTTACCAACATCATCTTCATCAACTTCAATTAATTCAAGTTTTGATAATTTTTTAATCAAAGTTTGTGCAAAAGCTGCTTTATTTTTCTTTGCTCTGAACTTATTTATTAAAATCTTTGTTTGTTCAATATATTTATCCTGATTTTTTTTTGCCTGTATTTGTTTCTCTTTTCTTTCTTTTCTTAAAAAAAGATATCTACCATAATTTGATTTGTAGTTATTAATTTTACTAAAAGAAATTTCAATGGTTCTATTAATTATCGAATCTAAAAAGTTTTTGTCGTGTGAGACTAAAATAACAGCTCCCTTATATTCGCTCAACCATTTTTCGAGCCAAACAATGGAAATTATATCTAAGTGATTTGTTGGCTCATCTAACAATAGAACATCGGGATTTTGTAACAAAATTTTTGCAAGTTCAACTCTCATTCTCCACCCACCACTAAACTCTGATGTATGTTTATTAAACTCATCTTTTTTAAATCCTAACCCCATTAAAACATTATTAATTTTAAGATCTAAATCGTGACTACCTTCCATTCTGAGTAGTTCTTCAAAGTGGGATAGTTTATTCAAAAGACTTAAATATGAATCACTTTTGTAATCATTACGTTGTTTAATTTGAGAGTTTATTATTTTTATTTGGCTTTTGTAGTTCTCAATATTAGTAAATACTTTCTTCATTTCCTCCAATAGAGAACATTCATCCTTGAAATCTAAATCCTGTTGAAGAAAACCTAGTTTAATCTTACTCAAATGAGTCACTTTGCCTTCATTTGGTGAAATTTTTTGAGACAAAACATTTAATAAAGTTGACTTTCCAGATCCATTTTTACCAACTAAACCAATTTTATCTTTTTCAGTTACTGTAAATGAAATATTTTCAAATATGGTTTGGGCACCAAAATAAAGAGTCAAATTTTCTACTGTTATCATGTTTAATTCTTTTATCAGGGAAAGAGCTAAATAAAAAATTTAGCTTAGTTAATCGATCAAATATTAGAAATTAATTTAAAACATTAATATAGCCTCTGTTATAAAAATCACCCTCATCAAAGTTGAACCTATGAGATTCTAATACCTCAATTACAATTTTTTTCATTTTGTCTGAGTTACCAGTAATAATTTTTAATGGACAAAAGTTTTGATTATTTAATATATAATCCTCTACGAGCTCTGATACATCCGCATGCTTTATACCATGCAGATCTAAGGGTTCAATGAAATTTAATTTTTGTCTAAATCTTTTTAACATTTAGCAAAATTAACAATGTATATTGAAAAAAGTCTAGTATATGATTATTATATTTATTAATATTTATTAATATGGATTTCTTAGAATTATCAAAAAAAATAAAATCAATTTCCAATTCTTCATTTCTAGGTAGATTATTTTTTTGGAGCAAAATAACTCTCAGCTTAGGAGAAATTGCTAACTACGTCGAAAATTTAGTAAATGCGACTACCAAAAGTCTTAACGACAATGAAGTGCTTAGTAAGAAAATAATTGAATTAGAAAGCAATTACAACACAGAAAAGAAAATCAATCATAAAATATCAACCGAATTAGAAATATTAAAAAACAGAAATGATCTTTTGTCTCCCTTAAAAATAAAAAATACCGAGTTATTGACTGAACTCAATAAACTTAAACAAGAGGAAATAGCAAAAGATGCAAAACGTGATCAATTAATGAACAAATGGGAAGAGTTTCAAACCAGCGCTGAAAGAAGAGAAAAACAAAAAGAAGAAATAGCTGCTATGAAAATTGAGGAGGAAAAAGAAAAAATCAGGAAAACTTGGCTAAATCATGAAGAAAATATCAATAGTATTATAAAGTTAATTTGTCAGGAAAATAACATAAAGTTTATTGAAAAAAATGAGTGGCCATACAACAAACAGCCTGATAATGTTATAAAGATATGTGACGAATTCATAATTTTTGATGCAAAGAGTCCAAGCAATGAAGTCTTAGACAATTTTCCTAAATACATTCGTGACCAAGTTAATAAGCTTTCTAAATACGCTCAGCATAAAGATGTAAAAAAACAATTATTTTTAGTTGTTCCCGAGAATGCTCTCTCTGTTTTACAAACTAAAACATTTAAAGATTCAAATTATTGTGTTCATATTATTTCACCACAATCATTAAAAATTGTTATTTGGTCATTAAAACAAATTGAACATTATGAATTTGCTGAAAAACTATCCCCTGATGACCGAGAAAATCTTGCAAGAGCTTTTGCTGGTTCAATGAATTACATTAAAAGAGTTATACAAATAAATTCCGATATTAATGATCATGGGATAGAACTAACTGAGAGAATGCTTCAATTAATATCTAAAAAAAGTTTAAGCAGTATTAAAGACAAGGCACTAGAATTTGAAAAAGGGGATATTATTAATGCTAGTCAACAAAGAGGTGGGAATACAGTTGACCTAAAGAAACAGTCAGTCAGACACAAAGATCTCAAGTCCAAAGCTGTAAATCACGAAATAATCACACCAAACAAGTCTATTGAATAAATTGGTAAATACATTGATTATTTCATTCGATTAAAGTTTTATATATTTATGCTACATGAATAAGACAGTTTTATCACTAATGTTTTTTTTAATTGGATTCGGCTCTTCCCTATCCCAAAATAATAATAGGTTGTTAACACGAGTTCTTGTTAATGCGTGGAGTGAATATGATACTTGGACTCATTTAGACCCATTTTACATTAATGAACCATCGCAAGCAGCTGACAATTTTAGGCCTGTTGACTATGAGGAACGCCATACATACATTAATCTTGATTTCGAACAATTTATCATGAGATCTCCGATTGGGGCTTTCAGAGCACGACTAAACTTTACCAGAGGGTGGAAGAATCGAAAACATACACAAGATGGCGATATTGATTTTCAATATAATTGGCCAATGACACCATATCAAACTAAATCAAACTACATTAATTATTCCTTTGAACTTGTAAATAGTTTTTATCCGATTGACCTTCATCCCTACTTCGGTATTGGCGGAGATTTTAGAATTGATCAGATTACAAGTTCTTTCATATATATAGATAATCAAAACAGTGCTAGTGCTGACCCAATCCAGTCTATTCCTGTTGATGAGAGAGTTGAAAGAAGGTTTAGATATTATGCAATTGCTGGCATGGAAATTTACATATTACCAAGAATGATTCTGATGCCAAATATTAAACTATTTTTTAACGAAATTGATATTGACGAAAAAATGGCTATTAAGGATCGTCAAGATAAATCACAATTTAGGCCTGGAATAAAAGTTGTTTATGCACTCACAGGCAGGGGAGGTACTGGGTTTTAAATAAATGTTGATGAAAAATATATTACTAACTCTTTTATTTTTGCCACTGATTAATTTTTCACAAAATATTAATATTGGTGGTAGCAGTTCTCAAAGTAACGGGAAACTGTTATTATCGTCAGGAATTGGGAATTATGTAGAATCACATTATAAAGCTAGACAAACAAATATTGACCTATCACTGAGCAAAGGATTTAGACTTCCAATTGGATATTACATTATAAGAATTGGAGCAGAGTATAGCATTAATAGTATTAATTACGACTTTAGCCAAACTAGCCCTGAATACACAAATTTCAAATCAAAAGGAAATTCTATCATGCCATACTCAGAAATTGCGTGCCGGCTATTTCAGTTATCCGACATTTTTTACACATATGCCTCATTCGGAACAATGATAAACCTGGAAAATTTATCATATAAATATGATAACAATATATTCCCTCAAAATGAACTTGACTATAATTATGTTCTTCCTTTTTTCAGTTTTGGGGCTGTAATAAGGACTAATTTATTTAGCGTAGTCCCATTTGTAAAATACCAACTTGATCCAATATATTTTGAGACTTTAAATGAACTAAACTCTTACGATTTGAATGAATTAATTTCAAACTCAGGTATCGTCACAGGGCTGAACTTTTCATTTGCCTTATAACATTTAATCTATTCTGAAATTGTTGAGGCAATAGTAAAGTAACTATTTGTCTCTATAACAGGACCGCTTGATAGAAGAATTAAATCAACGTATACATCTTCTCCATTTTCACCGGACTTAAATAGTCCCCCCTTAGAACCACTATTTGAAAAAACTTCTAAAACGCTAAGTTCACCTAGTTGTGGGTGTTGAGTGCCATTGTAATCTACATAATCAAATGAATAGTAACCAGGTGGAATATTATAAAAAACATCATACTCGAAATTTTCAGGAAAATCTGAGCAATTTATATTAAAACTTGAAGGTTCAAGTACGGCTCGAACCCTTAAAAAAATATCACCATCTGAACCAGAGCTGCAAGCGGAGGTAAATAAAATAATTAGTAAAGGAAAAAAAACATTAAAAAATCTCATAATCCTAATTTAGTACTTTTTTAATTAATAGCTGCAATTGATTTAAATCCACCATAAATATTTTTTACATTTTTAAATCCCTCTGACATTAATATTGAGGCAGCGATTACAGACCTGTATCCACCGGCACAGTAAATAATTATTTCGTCTGATCTATTTAATTTATTTAAATTATCAAATAAAGTATCTAAAGGAATATTTATTGAATTAGCTACACTTCCGACGAATAACTCACTTTCTTTTCTTACATCTAGAAAAACCGAATTATTTTTATATTGATTTATATCATTTGCGTAAATTGAGTGAAGAGAATTCATGTTTTTATTAGAACGAATCCACGATGAAATTTCTGTACTAAAGCCTATAACATTTTCATATCCAATTCTTCCTAGTCTTGAAACCACCTCTATTTCTTCGTCTTTATTACAAATCAAAATTATTTTATCATTGGGTGAAATTATTGTACCGACCCAAGGAGCAAACATTCCTGACTTTCCAATATTGATAGAGTTAACTATAAAACCTTTTTCAAATTCAATTGGTGAACGAACATCTAAAATAACAACATCTTCTTGCTGTGAAAGTTCAAAAATCTCATCAAAGGTTAGAGGGTTTAAGCTATTTGATAATACGTTTGACATAGGAATGTAACCATTTTTGTTCATATTCACATCGTGGGCAAAATATTTGGGGGGTGATGAAATCCCATTTAAGACCTTATCAATAAATTCAATTTTTGTCATTTCTTGTAATGCATAATTGTTCATTCTCTGCTCTCCAATAGTTGAATGTCTTTCATGGCTAATATTCTTTCCACAGGCAGAGCCCGCTCCATGTGCTGGGTATACAACAATATGATCTGGTAAGGTCATGATTTTATTACGTAAGGAATCAAATAAATGTCCCGCCAAATCTCTAGAGTTCAAATTAGGGTTCACAGCTAAATCAGGACGTCCTACCTCACCGATAAAAAGGGTATCACCTGTAAAAATTGCTTTGGGTTTGTCATCCTCATCATAAAGTAAAAAGCAACTTGACTCCATAGTATGTCCGGGGGTGTGAATTACCTGAATTTTTAATTTTCCAAATTTAAAAAACTGATAATCTCTCGCAATTGTTGATTGAAATGAAGTATCAGCATTAGGACCAAAAATAATTTCAGCATTCATAGAATTTGACAGTTCGACATGGCCCGAGACAAAATCAGCATGAAAATGAGTTTCAAATATATATTTCAATTTAGATTTTCTTTCATTTAAGATTCCAGCATAAATTTGATCGTCTCTAATTGGGTCAATGATAATTGATTCTTCATCCGACTCAATATAATATGACGCTTGTGCAAGGCAGTCAGTGTAGATTTGTTTTAAAAACATTTTTAAAATAATTCAATAATTACAATAAACAAAGATAAAACTAAAAGTGTAAAAGAAAATAGTCTTTTAACTAATATAACGTCAAGATGATCATGAAGCTTGATACCTACAATTGTACCCAAGAGTAGAATTGACGAAGATTTTAGTATTAAGAAAATATCAAAATCAAATTCAAAAACTGTTAATTCCAGTAACAATGCTGACAATGTGTTAATCATTATAATAAATAGTCCCGATGCTGCTGCTCTTTTCATATTAAAATTTGCGAAAATGACAAGAGATGGCACAATTATAAAGCCTCCCCCGATACCCAACAAACCAGTTAATAAGCCTACTAAAAGTCCTAGTAAAAACATTGAGATTTTACTATTTTTTGAAACTTTTAAAGTTCTTTTTATTAGAATAGATAGCCCCGAAAAAAAAACCACAATTGAAAATAAAAACATGAACAAAGTTTTTTTATTTACTTTCAAAAACCCTATATCCTCAGGGATAAGAGGAAATATTAATGATCTTGAGATTAAGGTGAAAATTACAGTAGGTATTAAAAAATAGACGATATCTTTAATGATTATATTTTTTTTATAAAAATGTTTCAGTGAAGAAATAAATGAAATAATAAAAACTAAAATTAGTGAGTAATTTGTCGCTTCATATATTGGAAACCTAAACAAATAAATTAGTATTGGTATAATAATAATAGATCCTCCAGACCCAAATAGTCCAAATAAAACGCCTGCAAATGAAAACAAAAAGTACGCAAAAATTTCAGTCATTAAATGTATTTTGTAAGTTATTGTTTATTTTTAATGTCAATAAAGTTAAATTAAAATATTAATCAATTGTTTACAAAGTGGAAAATCGATTTTTACTTTTTTTGTCTATAATGTTATTTATAAGTTGTAGTGAAAATGAGACTGTAAATCCTAAAAATATAATATTAATGATTGGTGACGGCATGGGTTTAAGCCAGATATCTGCTGCATATTATCAATCAAATGATGAGCTTTGTTTTAGTGAGTTTGAAGATATTGGTTTTATTAAAACTCATAGTGCCTCGTCGATTATTACAGACTCAGCTGCTGGAGCAACTGCGTTTTCAACTGGTAAAAAAACCTATAACGGAGCTATAAATATGGATACTGATACTCTCCCATTAAAATGCATAACTTATGACTTCATTGATAAAAATATTAAAACTGGTATAATAACAACCTCCAGTGTAACACATGCCACACCAGGATGTTTTTATGGAAATAATAAAGACAGGTGGACAGCAGACGAAGAACTTGCCCTTCAGTTTATAAATTCTAATATAAATTTGTTAATAGGTGGTGGCCAAAAATTTTTTAAGAACAGAAGCGACAATAGAAATTTAATTGATTCCCTAGAGCAAAAAGGATATCACTTTATAAGTTCAGTCAATGACCAAATACCTGAAAATACTGATAAATTAATTGCTTTGTGTGCTCCGAAACATCCAAAATCTATCTCTCAAGGAAGAGGAAACTTTCTATCACAATCTATTGAATTAGCTTTAAAAACACTAAAAAATGAACGAGGATTTTTCATGGTTGTTGAAGGCGCACAAATTGATTGGGGAGGACACGACAATGACTCTGACTACATAATTTCTGAGTTACTTGACTTTGACAAATCAATAAAAGCCGCTTTAAATTTTGCAAAAAATAATAATGAAACTCTAATAATTGTTACAGCTGATCATGAAACAGGCGGTTATGGGATAACCGGAAAAAACGATAAAACTAACAAACTCATAACCGGATTTCTAAATGATGATCATACAGCCACTATGGTCCCAGTATTTTCATATGGACCTGGATCCTCTAATTTTAAAGGAATTTTTGATAACACTGAAATATATCACAAAATAAAGGAACTAATTAAATAATTTATGTTTTTAACAATTTTATGTTAAAAACATAATGCTATTTTTTTTCAAAACAATAAATATTGTATGTATAATTGTGCCATCAAATGAATATATGGGGGTATATTTATTCTGAAATCTAAGTCACTGAATTTCTAAAATCAGTCTTAGAACCAAAAAGGTCCGATCTTCGGACTTTTTTGTTTTTAAAAACTAACTGTTAGTCATTTTTTTAACGTCTACAAGACTTTTATACTCTTCATTTGTCAAAAACCCTAATTCGGATGATGACTCCATCAAGCTAATGTTTTTTTCATGAGCATTTTTAGCTATTTTAGCACAATTATCATATCCCAGCTTTTCATTTAAACACGTAATTAACATGAGAGAATTGTTTAAATTTTTATTTATTTTATCAAGGTCCGGTTCAATTGTGTTTATACAATTTTCTGTAAAAGAAAGGCACGCGTCCGCTAAGATTCTTGCAGAAAAAATAAAGTTAAATGCTATTACAGGTTTAAAAACATTTAATTGAAATTGTCCCTTAGATGCAGCGAAGCCAATAACACTATCATTTCCAAATACTTGAGCACAAACCATTGAAACAGCCTCACATTGTGTGGGATTAACTTTCCCTGGCATTATAGATGATCCTGGTTCATTTGCTTTGAGCTTTAGTTCACCAATACCACATCTCGGACCAGAAGCCAACAGTCTAATGTCATTAGCTATTTTATTTAAAGAAATAGCTACCTGCTTTAACGCACTGTGTGATTCTACAAATGCATCATGAGCAGCAATTCCCTCAAATTTATTTTCTGAAACAATAAATGAACAACTTGTAAACTGGTTGATGTGTTCTACAACGTGTTTGTCAAAATTTTTTGGGGCATTAATGCCTGTACCAACAGCTGTACCACCAATAGGTAAGGTTAACATGTGATTTAAGGAGTTTTTAATTGCTTTAATACCAAAATCTATTTGCGAGGCATAGCATGAAAACTCTTGACCTAAAGTCAGTGGGGTCGCATCCATTAGGTGGGTTCTCCCAATTTTTACAATGTCAGAAAATTCTTTAGATTTTCTTATTAATGAAAGTTTTAATTTTTCAAGAGATGGCAAAATATGACTAATTATAATTTTATAAGCTGCTATGTGCATGGCTGTCGGAAAAGTATCGTTAGATGACTGTGACTTATTTACATCATCATTTGGATGAATAGAGATCCCCGAGTTTTTTTTAACAACATTTGAAATTACTTCATTTAAATTCATATTTGTTTGAGTTCCGGAACCAGTTTGCCAAATAACAAGGGGAAAATGTTCGTCTAATTCACCGGCTTCAATCATATTACATGCCATCTCAATTAATTCTTTTTTTTCTTTTGAGATAACAGACAACTCATAATTAGCAAAAGCAGCTGCTTTTTTAAGTATTGCATATGCTTTGATAATTTCAATTGGCATACTTGATGGATCACCAATTTTAAAGTTGTTAATTGATCTTTGTGTCTGTGCTCCCCACAACTTTGTTTCCGGGACCAACACCTTACCTAAACTATCATATTCTTCTCTCATATTATTAATTTTATTTTAACAAATCTAAGACTTTTATGGGAGGTCGACCAATAACTGCACGTTCATTTTTAATTATAATTGGCCTCTGAATTATAATGGGGAACTCACACATCATTTCAATATAATCATCATTTGAAAAGTTTTGTCCTTTAATTTTTTCTTTGAAAATTTTTTCTTCCTTTCTAATTAATTCAAGAGGTGTCAGATTTAATAAATACAATATTTTTTTAAGTTCTTTAGGACTCGGTGGATTCTTCAAATAAAGAATAATTTCTTTTTCAATATTTTTTTCCTCCAATATTGCTAATGTCTCTCTGCTTTTTTTACATCTAGGATTGTGATAAATCTTCATATAGTTAATTACTTTTGTCCCATCATCATTAGATACTCTTTGATAAATATATCCAATTCTCCGTCTAAAACTCTGCTTACATTTGATGATTCAATATTGGTTCTCAGGTCTTTAATCATTTTATATGGGTGTAATACGTAGTTTCTAATTTGCGAACCCCACTCTATTTTTTTTTTGTTCTTTTCTACTTCATTTTTTTCCGCCTGTAATTTTTCAAGTTCTAATTTATGTAATTGAGACTTGAGTAATAACAATGCCTTTTTTTTGTTATCTAACTGAGAAGCTGACTCAGAATTTTCAACAACAATACCAGTTGGTATGTGTTTTAGTCTAACTGCTGTTTCTATTTTATTGACAGCTTGACCACCAGGACCACCGGATCTAAATGTATCCCACTTCAAATCAGAAGGGTTAATGTTGACTTCAATTGTATCGTCAACTAAAGGATAAACAAAAACTGACGCAAATGATGTATGGCGTTTTGCATTGGAGTCAAATGGAGAAATCCTTACAAGCCTGTGCACACCTGTTTCACCTTTTAGGTAACCATACGCAAACTCCCCCTCAAATTCTAATGTAACAGATTTTATTCCAGCTACTTCACCATCGTGAATATTTAATTCTTTGACTCTAAAGTTATTCTTAGAACCCCACATTGAGTACATCCTCATTAACATCGATGCCCAGTCTTGACTTTCAGTACCTCCAGCACCAGGATTAATAATTAGTATTGCTGTCATATCGTCTTCATCCCCACTAAGCATATTTTTAAACTCCAAACTCTCCAAAAGGTTTTGTGTTAAATCCAATTGATTTTGCAATTCACCAATTTCAATTTCCTTTTCATTAAAATAATCTAACAAAATATTAAGATCATCAAAAGCGGAGTTTAATTCATCAAACATTATTATCCATTTCTTTTCTCGTTTGAGATCCTTTAACAATTTTTCTGCAACTTTAGGATTATTCCAAAAATCGTCCTTCTGAGTTTCAAATTCAGCTAATTTGATTTTAGATTTTTTCTCACTAATCATTAAATGTTTCTCAAGGGATAAGATTCTTTTACTGAAATCCTTAATTTTTTCTGATATCATCATTATTTGACAAGTTGTTCAAGAAAGTTACAATTTAAAATAGTTTATTTACAAATTTAATTTTATTTTGTTTTAGGATATTTTAAAAATGAATAAGCAAATTTTAAATCTTCTAATTTCAATTGTTCCATCTGGAATAGCATCTGGTATCACAATAATTTTTATTCCATGGTTTTTTACTGACTCAATTAACATGAGCTCAAAATTCAATTTATGGTTGTCAATAATTACATTTTTAGGACTGTTTTGGGGGCTTTACTGTGGTGTAGTAATTGATACCATCAATCGAAAAAAAATTTTATTAAACATCAACTTATTAATGTTTTTTATATTGTTATTTATTGGATTGTTCTGTCAATTTTTTGAGAGTTTTAATTATGAAATAATTTTTCTTGGTTTTAGCTCCGTTATTTTTTATTACACTATTTTTTTTCCAAATCTTTATGCGATAGCGCAGGACATCTCCAAGAAAAAAAATTATGTCAAAATCAACTCGTTAATAGAGGTTCTTAGCCAAACAATTAGCATAATTGCTGCAATTTTATGTGGTTTATTAATTTCAGGCAGCGAATCATTTCTGGGTTATTTTGGAGTTAGTAATGATTTTATAAGCAAATGGTCAATTTCAAATATTTTTTTTCTTAACAGCTCCCTCTATTTTCTGTCATTTATTCTTGCAAGGAAAATCGATTTAACAAATACGTTTAAAAAAAAATCTATCCAGTCAACTAAAATACTACAAGAAATAAATAAGTCACTTTCTTTTCTTGTCAAAAAAAAAGAGATTTTAATTTTCGGAATTTGTTCACAAATTATATTTGCTTTTTTACTCGTTGAATTATTTACTTTATTACCATTATTTGTGAAAAATTGTTTAAATGAAAGTTTGGTAATTTTTTCTTTTGCAGATGTAACATACTGCTTAGGTGCCGTAGTAGCAGGAATTATTACCTACAGTATTTTAAAAAAATTAAATCACTTAGATTATGTCATAATACTAATTATAATAACTGGATTTGCTTTTTTATTTATGATTAAATATCAAAGCCTAAAGATTTTTTTTATTTGTAGTTTAATAATTGGAATTACAAACGCTAGTACGAGAATTACAAGAATGACGTATTTTTTTAATAAAATACCTAACAGATTAATCGGCAGAACAAATACAGTATTTAATACAATCAACACTTTGATACGAAGTGTCTTAATAGCGATTTTCTCACATTATTGGTTCTCCAAGGGTGAAAATGTCATAGTTGCTTACGAAATTGGTGTAGTTGTATTAATCATTTTCGCAATACCATTAATTTTTATGCAAATTTTAAAATTAACTAAAAATAATTCTTTGTCCCTTTGAATTTATAAATGAGTGCTCAAGAAATGAAAAAGAGTGGTTTTCTCTCAGATACAAAAATATACGATTCTTTAATGACCATTTAAATTGAAAAGAAGGAAAACCCTTTTTTAAGTAGGCAATAACGAAGGGGTGAGCAACAAGAGTAATCTCTTTCACTGCTTTTTTTTGAGCTAACATATCTAACTTATCTTTAAGCTGCTCAACAAATACAATTGGAGCTTCAATCTCTCCACTACCGTTACATGAAGGACAAGATTCTCTTGTTTTGATTGTTATTTGAGGACGAACCCTTTGTCTAGTAATTTCAATTAGTCCAAATCTACTTGGTGCTAAAATTTTGTGCTTTGCTCTGTCCTCGCTCATGTGCTCACGCAACGTGTCTGTTAACATTTTCCTATTTTCAGCAATATGCATGTCAATAAAATCTACAACTATTATACCCCCCATATCTCTCAACCTAAGTTGTCTTGCAACTTCAGCAGCAGCTTGTAGATTGACTTCTAAAGCATTTTCTTCTTGGGTTTCGTGCTTGTTTGTTCTATTACCACTATTAACATCAATTACATGCATTGCTTCAGTATGCTCAATTACGAGATACGTTCCTTTTTTCATAGACACGGTTTTTCCAAATGCTGTTTTTATTTGTTTATCAACATTGTAAATATCAAAAAGTGGCTTTCTAAGTTTATGAAGAGCTAAAATATCCTCTTTTTCAGGCACAAACTTTTGTAAATACATTTTAACATCATCATAAACCGACTTGTTGTCCACAATAATTTTTGTAAAACTTTCATTTAACACGTCACGAAGGAGAGATAAAACCTTACTTCTTTCAACTGAAATTCTACTAGGGGGTTTAGCACCCTTTAATTTTCTATGAATATCAATCCATCTTCTGATAAGATTTCTTAGGTCAGTGTCTAGATCAACTACTTTTTTATTTTTAGCTACTGTTCTCACAACAACACCAAAACCCTCAGGAACCAAGCTTTTCATTAACCTGGCAAGTCTTTTTTTCTCTTTCTCATCTTTAATTTTCTGAGAGACAGATATTCGGTTTGAAAATGGAACCAAAACTAAAAAACGACCAGCCAGTGAGATTTCGGATACTATTCTTGGACCCTTCGTTGATATAGGCTCCTTGGAGACCTGAACTAATATTGTGTCATCTTTTTTTAAAATATCTTCAATTAATCCATCTTTTGGTAAACTTTCTTTAAAGTTTGGTTTAAGATTATTCCACTTTGTGACCTTTTTATTGATTGAATCATGTATGAAAGAATTGGCTGAATTAAAGAAGGGGCCTAAATCATGGTAATGTAAAAAGGCATCTTTCTCTTGTCCAATGTCTACAAAAGCGGCGTTTAATGAAGATGCAACTTTTTTTACTTTTGCTAGGTAAATATCAAAAACAGAGCATATGTTTTGGTCCAGAGGAAGTTGGTGAAGTTCTATTAACCTCCCTTCTTTTAAAACCACAATGTCTATACTTTCTTTTGCAGACCGAATTACTAGTTCAGTATTCACTACACTTTTTTTTTTAGGAAATAAATAATCTGTCAGGTGAGACTATATCTACTTTTTCTTATGGCGATTTTTGCGTAGTCGCTTTTTTCTTTTGTGAGTAGACATTTTATGTCTTTTTCTTTTCTTACCACTTGGCATATGAATAATTTTCCTAATTAATTACTATAATCAAATTGATTATTTTTTTTAACTCTATTAATAAATTTTCTAGAAGGCTTAAAACAAGGAACGTTATGGGCAGGGATATTAATAGTTGTTGTAATATATCCATCTCCGCTTTTGAGAATGTTTCTAGCTTTCTTTGCAGCTTTTTTTTTAACAGCAAATGTTCCAAATTCCCTAAGATATACGTTTTCACCTTTTTCAAGAGAATGTTTTACTGTTTGCATAAACATTTCTAAAACAGCGGAAACAGCCTTGCGCTCAACACCCGTTCTGACAGAGACTTTTTGAATCAATTCTGCTTTAATCATTTTAAAAAATTAAATATTTTGCGACCAAATATAATTATTTTTGATTAAATTTTAATCTAATTCAAATTTAAATAATTTGACAAATAAAATTGTTAGCTGGTACAAAGTCAATAAACGTAATTTGCCATGGAGACTAAGCAGAGACCCATATAAAATTTGGGTATCAGAAATTATCTTACAACAAACTCAAATTAAAAATGGAATAAATTATTACAATAAGTTTTTAAAACTATTTCCAGATGTTAAAAAACTTGCTAACTCCAGTGAGGAAAACGTGTTGAAGGCATGGCAAGGTCTTGGATACTATAATCGAGCAATAAATATGTTACATACTGCCAAAAAAATCGCATTTGATTTAGATGGCAACTTTCCCGATAAATACAGTGAGCTGTTAAAATTAAAAGGCATTGGAGACTACACAGCTTCAGCGATTAGTTCGATTTGTTACAATGAAAAAAAAGCTGTCGTAGACGGAAATGTTTATCGAGTCATTAGCAGATATTTTGATGTTGAAGAAAGTATTGACACAGCAAAGGGTAAAAATAAAATTAAGAAAATTGCCACCAGTATATTACCTAAAGACAAAGTTGGGGATTATAATCAAGCACTCATGGACTTCGGAGCGTTACAATGTACAAAATACAATCCTAAATGTTTAGAATGTCCTCTTGCAAATAAATGCGTAGCTAAAGAAAAAAACACAGTTCATGTTCGTCCAGTTAAATCAAAAATAAAAGTTTCAAAAATTAGATACTTTAACTATTTTCATATTAAAAATAATTGCTACTTTATAGTACAGAAAAGAAAATCTAATGATGTATGGAAAAAGCTTTATGAATTCCCATTAATTGAAAGCAAAAAAAGTTTAAAATTTGAAGAATTAGTTAAAAATTCATTTTTTAAAAATTTTAAAGTATTAGATTTTAAAAAAAAATTTGTTTTAGTGCACAAACTAAGCCATCAACAATTAAAAATATTTTTTTGGGAATTATACGTTGAAAAAATTCCATCAGATTTTAAAAAAATAACATTTAACCAGTTCAAAAAATACCCTTTCCCTAAACCTTTTGAAATATATTTAGAATATCTTGATAAGATTAATTGAATAAATATTTTTTTATATATTTAGATAAAAATTAATATGGCTGGATCATTAAATAAAGTAATTCTTATAGGAAACCTTGGGGCTGACCCTGAAATAAAAGAAATGCCCGATGGAACAAAAATGGCTAAATTTTCTATTGCTACTTCTGAAAAATATACTAACAAGTCTGGAGAAAAAATTACCAATACAGATTGGCATAATATTGTCCTTTGGAGAGGAATTGCTGAAATTGCTGAAAAGTATTTAAACAAGGGAGACTCTGTCTGCATTGAAGGCAAGTTAAAAACAAGGTCTTGGGAAGACGAAAATGGCAATAAAAGATATGCTACTGACGTTCAAGGCGATAGTATGACAATGCTCGGATCTAGAAGAGACAATGAATCTAGTAGCATGGGATATAACCCGCCTCCTCAAAACTACATTAATGAAACAAAATCTGATGGGCCAACAACTTTAGGTAATCAAAACAACCCTATAGATGACCTACCTTTTTCAAACTAACTAATCATCAATTTTGGAATCTGAAATATTTAGTTACAGTTTTTTAACTCAAATCTTAACTTGTGTTTCTTTGCTTTTTTTCTCGGGGATGATTTCTGGCTCTGAAATTAGTTTCTTCTCATTAAGCCCAAGTCATAAAAACCTACTCAAAGAATCAGAGGTTAACAGTCACAGGTTGATTTTAAAATTAATTCAAAAGCCCAAAATGTTATTAGCAACTATTTTGGTATCCAACATTACTATAAATATTTCTCTCATAATTATTTCTTCAATCTTTTTTAGTGACCTATTTAACTTCAAAAATTCTACAATAAACTTTATTATTCAGATTTTGATTATTACATTTTTTATTTTGTTGTTCGGAGAAGTAATCCCCAAAACATACGCTAATAAAAAACCACTACTCTTTTCTGAAATAATGGCTCTTCCAGTTTCTCTTTTGCAAAAGTTAATTTACCCAGCCAGTATCATATTGGTAAAATCTACAAATATTTTAAATCCAAAAATTAAAAAAAAATCGTCTCTTTCAATAGAAAATCTTGCCAAGGCAGTTGAAATAACAACAGACACTGAAGAAAAAGAAAAAAAATTTTTGGAAGGTATAATACAATTTGGTCAAACTGACGTAAAACAAATCATGAGGGCAAGAATTGACATTGTTTCAATTGATGTGGATACCGATTTTGATGATGTGATAAAAATAATCCTTGATTCAGGATTCTCGAGAATTCCAGTATATGACGGTAACATTGATCAAATTAAGGGAATATTGTATATCAAAGATTTGCTAAATCATTTTAATAAAAAAAAATTCAATTGGAGAAATGTAATTAGAGAACCTTTTTTTGTTCCTGAAAATAAAAAAATTGATGATTTATTAAAAGAAATAAAAGAACGCAAAATACATTTAGCAGTTGTAGTTGATGAGTATGGTGGTACATCAGGTATTGTTACACTTGAAGACATATTAGAAGAAATTGTTGGAGACATTAGTGACGAATTTGATCAAGAGAATACAGTTTATTCTAAGTTAGATGAAAATACATATATTTTTGATGGTAAAACCTTATTAAATGACTTTTACAGACTAATTAAAATTGATGGTAGTGAATTTGAAAAAAGTAAAGGTGAATCTGATACCCTTGCTGGATTTTTGCTTGAAAAATTTGAAAAATTTCCTGTAGAAAATCAAAGTTTTAAATTTGAAAATTTTGAATTTATTGCTGAAAAAATAACAAAAAAGAGGATTGTTTCTGTTAAAGTAATAATGAAATTATGAGAATAATATGTTTTTTTATATTTTTTTTAGTAATTGGTGGGTGTAAAGAAAGATATAATCCAAAACCAAAGGGCTATTTAAGATTTGATTTTGAAAAAAAAATTGACACAAAATTTAGTATTGAAAAATGTCCGTTCTACTTTTTCGCACCAAACTACTATGAATTCGAAATAAAAAATAATAAATATTGTTGGTTTAACTTGAGATATTTGAAACATGGGGCAACAATCCATTTAACTTATAAGCCCATTCAAAATGATTTATTTAAACTCCTTGAAGAATCACGAAATATGGTTTACAAACACACGATTAAAGCTGACGCAATTAATGAAAAACTCTACCATAATAAAAAAAGTAATACCTACGGGACTCTCTATGATATTTCAGGTGAAACTGCTAGTTCAGTTCAATTCCATTTGACTGACAGCACTAAAAACTTCTTAAGAGGATCATTGTATTTCGACGTGAGCACAAATGAAGATTCCCTTAAGCCAATTATAGACTATCTAAGACAAGACATATTAACAATTATGGAAACACTAGTTTGGAGCAATTAAATCTTTTGAGTAACATTGAGAGTTGACAAATAAAGATAGCTACAGCACCTAATAAATGAATGAATTGGGCCAAACCTGGTACAGAAAAATAAGACATTATTATACCGCTAAATAATAAAGCCAAAATTGTCAAAATAATTACCAATTGTTCAGTTTCATTTGAAAATGTAAATCTATGCTTGTAAATGATAATTATATTTGAAATTATTACCACCCAAGCAGTTGTTCGGTGAATTTCAAAAACCAAGGGAAGCTGAGAAACAATCTCATCACGATTAAAAAGATTTGACAAGGCATCAACAGCTTCTCTTACTTGGGTACCTAAAATGATTTGAAAAACTGAAATAAAAAGCCCCATTATCAAAAATCTAACAAATTCATTCTTGTATTCAATACTAGATGATGTTGACCTGTAAAGAAAAAAAAGTAAAGAAATTATAATTAAAGCAATCAACATGTGAATTGTTATTTTAAATGGAGCTAAAATTGAATAAACGACTAAAGCTCCCATCCAAGCCTGAAAACCCATTAAAAGCAACAATAGAAAACTTAGAAAAATTAATCTTGGTTTTTTGGTTTTAGTTGATAAGACAAAAAGTACAAAACAAAATAAACCTCCAACAAGTCCAATTAGCCTATTTATATATTCAGCCCAAGTATTAAATAAATTGTAATCCAAATCATCATAGCCTCTTTCGCTATATATTTCTTTATAATTTTGTGGTAGTTGACTAACATGTGTTGGTGGTATCCACTTACCAAAACACTTTGGCCAATCTGGGCATCCCATGCCAGCTCCTGACATTCTCACAAAGCCTCCAGCAGCTATTATAAGACATACAGAGATGATTGTAAAATAACAAAAGTTGTTGTACCTACTGATTGATCTCAAACAAGATTTAGTATTTATTTCTTCTTACTTGAGCAACAAGACTTAGAACATCCAGCGTGTCCAGGAATCATACCAGCAAGTGATTTGTCTTTGCTTCTTTTCCTTTGAAAAAGTTTTTTTGAGGATGGTTCAGAACTTGAACAAGATGCATTTGCAGTACCAGTTTTTTGGCAACAGTTTTTACCTTTAGAGCAACTCTTGTTAGCAGCTGAAGTTTTAATTTGACTTTGGTTCGAAGCAATAAACTTGCCACTCCTGTAACTATTAATCATGTCAATAATTGCCGTTTCTGACACAATGTCCTTATCATAAATTATTGAAGCAGATGATGTATTGAAGTTTACAGCAGCGGAAATTCCTTCATTTTGATTTAAAGAGTTTTCTATCATTTTAGCACACCCACCAGCACAATGCATTCCTTTAATAGATAAATTTAATGGAGTGTAATTTTGAGCAAATGAAAAGGTTATAGAAAATATTAAGAATATTTTTAAAGCTTTTTTCTTCATCATTAGAATCTTTTAATTATTATTTTTACAAATATAAAGATAATAATCACATAATGAATAAAAAAATTGTCATAGATTGGTTATTGGTGGTTATTTTATCCATTATTTGGGGTTCTTCGTTCATATTGATGAAAAAAAGTTTGATAAAATTTTCATATTTTGAAGTTGGCGCATATCGCCTTATTATTTCATTGATTGTTTTGGTGCCATTTCTACCTAGTGTGATAAAAAATTTAAAGAAAAAACACTTATTACCAATATTTATTGTCGGTATTATAGGATCTTTATTACCGGCTATCTTTTTTGCAAAATCGCAATTACATGTAAAGTCAGCTCTAGCAGGAATGCTTAACAGTCTTACACCAATTTTCACTCTTACAATTTCTGTTTTAATTTTTAAAAGGAGTTGGAATATTTATAATTTAATAGGATTAACTATCTCCCTTGCAGGGACTTTTATTTTACTTAACCCAACAAATGTTTATGATCTAAATATTAAATATACGTCTCCAATTATACTCGCTACACTTTTTTATGCAATAAGTATTAATACAATAAGAGAAAGATTGAAGGAATTAAAGCCAATTGAAATAGCTGCAGGATCATCATTTGCTGCATCTATCATACCGTTTATTTACATTTTTGGTTCTAATGTGAACACAAAAATTAATCACATAATAATAAATTTTACTCATTTTACATATCTAATTATACTTGGACTGGTTTGTACGTCTTTCGCAATTATATTATTTAATAACTTAATTAAAAGAACGAATGCTTTGTTTGCATCGTCAACAACTTATTTAATCCCTGTTTTTGCAATAATATGGGGTTTGATTGATTATGAAAAATTAGATATTAATGAACTAATAGGTATATCAATAATCTTGATTGGTGTATATACTATGAACAGTGTACAGAACAAAATTTAGTTTATTTCATTAAAGGCAATAGTTTTTTATTATATTTGCATTCCAAAAAAAAATAAAATGATAGCTGTAGTTAATATAGAAGGCAAGCAATTTAAAGTTGAAAAGGATGCTCAATTTCTCTTAGATAAGTTGCAAGGTAAAAAAGGTGATAAAGTTGTTCTAGACAATGTTACATTGATTGAAAATAATGGTAAGGTAATCATTGGATCACCAAACATTAAAGGTGCTAGTGTAACGGTTTCCATTTTAGAGCAAACAAGAGACAAAAAAGTTGTAGTTTTTAAGAAAAAAAGAAGAAAAGGATACAGGATCAAAAACGGACACAAACAGATGCTTACTAGAGTTAAAATTGACAGCATTTCTACAAAATCTACTACCAACAAAATCCAAAAATCTGAAACTAAGGAAACAACTGCTAAGAAAACAACTGCTAAAAAAACAACTGCTAAAAAAACAACTGCTAAAAAAACAACTGCTAAAAAAACAACTGCTAATTAACTTAAATTTATAGAAAATGGCACACAAGAAAGGAGCTGGTAGCTCTAAAAACGGAAGAGAATCACATTCTAAAAGACTCGGCGTTAAAATATATGGAGGTCAAAGAGTAATTGCTGGGAATATAATTGTAAGACAGCGAGGCACAGTTCATAACGCAGGTGAAAATGTTGGTATCGGTAAAGATCACACATTATTTGCATTATCTGATGGTACAGTTGTTTTTAAGAAGAAAGCTAATAACAAATCATTTGTTTCTGTAACAAAAGATTAACTTATTACATCGCACTCTCTATATTTAATGATTTTCATTTTAAAATCAAATAGTTCTATATTTATATTTTCATAGGAAAAATATGCTAGAGATTAAAAAATTAAGAGAAAATCCTTCAAAAGTTATTGAAAAACTTAAAAAAAGAGGAATCGATGCTACTGCAACGATTAATAAAATTATTGAACTCGAAAAAAACAGAATATCTAACCAGCAACAGTTAGACTTCGTTCTTGAAACTCTTAATAACATAGCCAAAAATATTGCTGTCTTGGCAAGGGATAAAAATTTTAAAAATATTAAAGATGAAAAAGATAAGGCATCTGTTTTAAAAGAAAAGTCTAAAGAATTTATATCTAAATCAAAAGAAATTGAAAACGAAATTTATTCTGAACTGATTAAATTACCAAACACTCCTCACTCTCTTGTGCCAGACGGCTTAACCGAAAATGATAATAAAGAAATATACCGGTGGGGGAATTTTAATTCCTCCAACAAAATTATTCCCCATTGGGATATTGCAGAAAAGCTAAATCTCATAGATTTCAAGGGGGGAGCAGAAATAACTGGTTCAGGATTCCCTATATATGTGGGTAAAGGTGCAAAACTGCAAAGAGGTCTTATAAACTTTTTTCTTGAATTCAATTCACATGCTGGTTATCAGGAAATTATTCCACCATTTTTTGTAAATGAGAAATCCGCCTTCAACACAGGTCAAATTCCGGACAAGGAAGGGATGATGTATCACATTCAAGATGATAACCTATTTGCAATTCCCACCTCAGAAGTTCCTGTAACCAACATATACAACAATAAAAAGCTAAAGCTAAAAGAACTCCCAATTAAATGTACTGCATATTCACCATGTTTTAGAAGAGAAGCTGGTTCCTATGGCAAAGAAGTTAGAGGGCTAAACAGGCTTCATCAATTTGACAAAGTTGAAATAGTCCAAATATGTGAACCCGCCAAATCATATGATGTCCTAGAAGAAATGAAGGAGCACGTAAGTAGTTTGCTGAAACTACTGGGACTAAAGTTTAGAATTTTAAATTTATGTGGTGGTGATTTAGGATTTACCTCATGCCTGACATATGATTTTGAAGTTTTTTCTCCAGGCCAAAACAAATGGCTGGAAGTGAGTTCAGTTTCAAATTTCGAGTCCTTTCAGTCAAACAGACTTAAATTAAGATATAATTCAAGTGAGAAAAAAAATGAATATTGTCACACATTAAATGGAAGCTCTCTCGCTCTACCTAGAGTCATGGCGGCTATACTGGAACATTATCAAATGGGAGATAAAATAATAATTCCAGAGGCTCTTCATAAATTTACAGGCTTTACCGAAATTAAATTTTAAAATGAATAATTTTAAATGTTTAATTATTTTAAGTCTGTTATTTCATTTTTCATGTTTAAATTATAACTCAAGCAATTTAAAAGAGCTGAGTGAGTTAGAATATAAAATTAGTTTAGATAAAAAAAAAATAAGTCATTTGAAAACATTTCAAACTAAGAAAAACCTACAACTTGCAAAAAATAATTTTTTACTTTTGGAATCAATGAATCTTGACAGTATTTCATTTGAACTCATTTATTTCAAATATAAAGATTACTTAAGCTGTGTAAATAATATTTATAGTTATGTTGAAATAATTGAAATATTGAACGAGGAATTAAAAATAAATGAGGTGCAATTATCAAACTTAATTAAAGAGCATCAATCATCTAGAAGACCCAGACCAGACTTGAACTCTTATGTTGAAAATGAAAAAAAATTGATAGAATCAACCTCGAAGAAAATTAATGAATTACATATAAATTTAAAACACGAAGCCCTAAGATTTGACTCACTAAACCTGTCAATAGAGAAAATAATTAATGCAGAATAAGTTACTCAAAATATTTGTTTTAATTTCCATACTATGTTTTGGACAGCAATCAGAAAATGAAAGCTTAGCAATTGAATACTATAAAAAAGAGGATTACAATAAAGCCATAAAAATTTTCAAGAAGGTTTATAACCAAAAAAAAACTACGAAAATTTATAATATGTATTTCAACTGTCTAGTACAAGTTCAGTCTTATAAGAATGCGGAAAAACTAAATAAAAACTATTTCAAAAAAAATAAAAACCCAAACCTTCTAGTTGATTTAGCAACCCTATATGACCTACAAGGAATGGACAAGAAATTTGAAGAAGAACTTGAAAATGCTTTATCCGCAGCAATTAAAAACAAGAGGTACCTAATTTCACTTGCAAACAAATTATATAATGATAAATATTATAGTTATGCATTGGAAGCATATAATGAAATAAAAAAAGAAAATCCCAGGGCATCTCACTTTATCAAAATTTCAAATATTTATTCTCACTTAGGTGAAGTCAAATTAATGTACAAAGAATTGTTAGATCTAGTTAAATTGTATCCAAATTATTTACAAAGTTGTAAAAACATGATCAGAAGAACTATTTCTGATGATAAAAACAATGAAAATAATATTAATCTCCGGAAAACGATAATAAAAGAAATTCAGAGGGATGATAGCCTTGAAATTTACAAATTATTAATTTGGCTATTCATTCAAGAAAATAGATTTGATGAGGCCCTTAAATATGAAATTAAAATTCATGAAAAAATAATTAATAATTTTTTAAATATTTTTGAATTAAGCGACATTGCAGGTTCCAATTTTGATTTCACAACTGCAAAAAATGCCCTCGAATACATAACTAAAAACACCGACAATTATTCATTCGAATTTGAATTAGCAAGCTGGAAAATTCTTAATTTATTATTTATTGAAATTCAATCAAAAAAAATAAAAAACAAAAAAGAAATTGAAGACCTAACAAATAGGTATGAAGAATTTTTTAATAATTACTTACTAAGCTCAGGCAACTTGGAGGCTTTTTTAAACTATGTCGATATATTAACAGCCTACCAGGATGATGAGTCAAAAGCTATTAAAATTTTAAATGAAGCTATAAGTTCCAAGCAAATTACCGACTATGAAAAAGCCCAGTGCAAAATAGCCCTTGCAAAAATATTAGTTTCAACCGATGATATTTGGGAATCAATGTTACTTTATAGTCAGGTAGAAAAAGATTTTAAAGAAGATGTTGTTGGACAACTTGCTAAATTTGAAAAGGCCAAATTAAGTTATTATAGCGGAGATTTTGAATGGGCTCAAAATAAGTTAAACGTATTGAAATATTCTACATCAAAGTTAATAGCCAATAATGCAATGAAGCTGTCTTTACTCATAAGCGACAATTTAAATCTTGATACAACTGACAATGTATTGAAAACCTACGCCCAAGCTGAACTACTGTTTGAACAAAAAAAGTATGAACAATGTTTAAAAAAGCTTTCAAATATCGAAAACAATTTTCCTGGACATTCGTTAACTGATGAGGTTCTTTTCAAAAAATTTGAAGTCTTTATTAATTTAAATGAATTTGATGATGCAGTGAATGCTTTGGAAACAATTTGCATAAATCATTATTTTGATATTTTATTCGACGATGCACTTTTCTTTCTAGGCGAACTATATGAAAATGTCTTGAAGGATCCAGAAAAAGCTAAATTGAAATATGAAGAGATATTGTTGAAGGAACCTGACAGTATTTACTCCACGCAAGCACGAAAAAGATATAGAAATTTACGTTCGTATAATTTTTAGCAAATTTAAATCATGAAACTCAAAAAAAAGTATGGTCAACATTTTTTAATTAATGATCTAATAAGTGCTGATATTGCTAGTTCTATCAAAAAAAAAACAGCTATTCTCGAAATTGGGCCTGGTGGTGGTGCTCTGACAAAAGAACTTATCAAGGTTACAAATAATATTAAAGTTATTGAAATTGACAGAGATTTGAATTCAGTTTTAAGTAAAAGATTTCCAGGACTAGAAATTATAAATGAG
>PKDT01000061.1 GCA_002863085.1 Flavobacteriales bacterium | reverse complement strand
TCATGAATAATAGTTGCACTTAAAACCTGATTATCTACTGGTTGCATGGTTTTAGGATTCATTGTGTGGGTAATCTTTTTATTGTCTTTAAAATAATAGTTTCTGTAAGATCCCGATGTAGCTGCTGAAAAATTATTCAAGGAAAGTATGTATGCGAATTCTTTATTTTTAGAATTAGGCGATTGTACTCCGATTTTCCATTTGGCACCTAAATTGTTTCCACTACATTTCACTTCACCGCCAACTTCAATCATAAAATCGTTTATATTTTTTGACAATAAATATTTAGATATGTAATCAACACTAAAACCTTGAGCAATTCCATTCAAATCAATCATCACATCGTTTTCTTTGATAATTTTTCCATTTTCAATCTTTATCTTTTCACATCCAACGTTATAGTTTTTAGAAATGTTATTTTTAAAATTAGATTTTGGACCAAATCCCCAATCTTTGACAATGGGAAAAACAGTTATATCAAACATTCCATTAGTCTCATTACATATTTCAATTGAACTTTTAATTACATAAGCTATCATCGAGTCAAGACTATTTGTTTTATTATTATTGATTTTAGAAATATTTGAATTACTGATGTAAGAAGACATCGAATTATCAATTATACTAAATAAACTATCAATAGAGTATTTGGAAACCGATAGATCTTTAGTATGATATTTTATATTATATGTAGTTCCCTGGGTATAACCAGAAATCGAATAAGTCTCGTAATTAGTGCCACATGATGTTAGTATTATAAATACTAACAAAAATCTACTCACCAAAGTCATCAAAATCTACATTTTCATCAGGTATACCCCAATCTTCACACATTTTTAAAACAGCTTGATTCATTAAAGGAGGACCACAAAAATAAACTTCAATATCTTCAGGAGAATCATGGTTTTTAAAATGATGATCTATTACTATTTGGTGAATAAAACCTACAAAACCATCTCCGTCATCATCGATATTTTTCTTTTCTTTCCAATTATCCTCAGGGAGAGGCTCAGATAGTGCTACATGAAACTTGAAATTAGGAAATTCTTCTTCTATTTTCCTAAAGTCGTCAAGGTAGAATAATTCTCTTTTAGATCTTCCACCATAATAAAAGGTAACCTTTCTATCTGTTTTCATGGTATGAAACAAATGAAATAAATGGGAACGCATTGGGGCCATTCCAGCACCACCACCAATGTAGACCATCTCATTTTCAGTTTCTTTTATAAAAAACTCGCCATAAGGTCCTGAAACAGTAACCTTATCACCAGCCTTGAGTGAATATACATAAGATGAACAAATACCTGGGTTAACATCCATCCATGTATTTTTTGATCGATCCCAAGGAGGTGTTGCAATTCTAATATTCAACATTACAATATTACCTTCGGCTGGATGATTTGCCATAGAATATGCACGGAAAATTGGCTCTTCATTTTTCATTTTCAAGTCCCAAAGCTTGAACTTATCCCATTCACCTTTGAACTTTTCAGGTCCAGCTGGATCTTGTGGACTAGGTGAAATATCAATATTCTTGTAAGGCACCTCAACTTCTGGCACATCGATTTGAATATATCCGCCGGCTTTAAAATCTAAATTTTCTCCCTCAGGAAGTTTGACCACAAACTCCTTAATGAAAGAAGCTACGCTGTAATTAGAAACGACTTCACACTCCCATTTTTTTATACCAAAAATTTCTTCAGGGATATTAATATCCATATCATTTTTAATTTTAACCTGACATCCCAAACGCCAATTATCTTGAATTTCCTTTCTTGAGAAGTATGGTTTTTCTGTAGGAAGTATTTCCCCACCTCCCGAGTTTACTTGACATTTACACATGGCACAAGTGCCTCCACCACCACAAGCAGAGGGTAGAAAAATCTTATTATCTCCTAAAGTACCTAAAATAGTACCTCCAGGGTTAATTCTTATATCTTTCTGACCATTGATAGTAAGCGTTACCTCTCCCGATGGCAGCAGCTTTGTCTTTGCAAATAATAAGACACTAACCAAAGTAAGTATAACAAGTAGAAAGAAAACAACTGCAGCAAAAATTGTATAAATCATAATTATATTTTTATTCCCATGAAACACATGAAAGCAATTCCCATTAATCCAGTAATTATATAAGTAATTCCTAAACCTCTAAGTGCGGGAGGGACATTTGAATACCTAATTTTTTCTCTAATTGCTGCGATAGCAACAATTGCCAAGTACCAACCAACACCGGATCCAAGTGCAAAAGAGGTAGCTTCAATTATAGTTGAGTATTGTCTCTCCTGCATGAATAAGGCTCCACCAAGAATTGCACAATTTACTGCAATAAGAGGTAAAAAGATTCCTAATGAGCTGTACAAAGCTGGAGAGAATCTTTCAATTATCATCTCAACTAATTGAACCATAGCAGAAACTACAGCAATAAACATTATTAAGCTGAGTACATTTAAATCTACACTAACAAAATTTTCCCCAAGCCACTGCAGCGCACCAGCTTTTAAAACTTTATTTTCCAAAATATAATTGACAGGAACTGTAATACCTAATACAAAAATTACTGCTAAGCCCAAGCCGTTGGCAGTTGTGACTGTTTTTGAAACAGCCAGGTATGAACACATACCTAGGAAGTATGCAAAAATCATGTTGTCTATAAATACTCCTTTAATAAATATATTAACTAAATCCATATTAATTTTCTTCGACTAAATCCGTGTTTCTTGATCTTTGAATCCAAATAATTACCCCAACGACAACTAGTGCCATTGGTGGTAAAATCATCAAATTATTGTTCATGTATCCCATTTGGTATAAATATGAAAATCCGGGTATATCATAACCCATTAACTTTCCTGAGCCAAATAACTCTCTAACAAAAGCCACAGCAACTAATATCCAGCCATATCCAAACGCATTTCCTAATGCATCAAGAAAAGACTCGTATAACTTATTTCCCATCGCAAATGCCTCTAGTCTACCCATGATTATACAATTAGTAATTATTAATCCAATAAAAACTGAAAGCTGTTCGGATGCATCAGGTAAAAATGCTTTTAGAATTTGATCAACAAGAGCAACCAAAGAGGCAACAACAAGTAGCTGAACAATTATTCTTATTCGATTCGGAACATGATTTCTTAAAAGAGATATAATGGAGCTAGCAGAGGTCATAACAAATATTACAGCTAATGTCATAACAAGAGCATTTTCAAGTTGAGTTGTTATTGCTAACGCAGAGCAAATTCCAAGAACTTGAATTGTTATAGGATTTTGATCGCCTAGAGGGTCAGCAATTAGTTTTTGATGTTGTTTATTAAAAAAGGATTTCATTTTCTTTGATGTTATTGTAAGATGTTATTGTGGTTGAGTCATTTTGAATAGTGACACTTGAAAAATAATTGTTATAAATCTTTAAAGTATTGTATAGCATATCAGAAACGCCGTCACTTGTAATGGTTCCGCCTGTAATACCATCTACTTGTGACATGTTTCCCTCTTCAGCACCACCTTTTTTAACTTCAATAGAAACAAATTCTCCATCGTTATTGCGAATTTTTTTGCCTTTAAATGGAAGTTCAAAAAAATCAGTATTGATTTCAGCACCGAGACCCGGGGTCTCGGCTTTATGATCGAAAGCAGCACCATGAATGGTCTCATAATCGTCTTCTAATGCTACAAACCCCCAAACTGGTCCCCAAAGACCATTGCCTGCCATTGGAACAATGATATATTTTTGATTATCTTTCATGGCGGTAAAAAATGGATATTTTTTTTCTTCATCAGTTAATGTTTTATCTCTATGTTGAAATAAAACATCAATATCAAATGCAGTTCCGTCAACAATTTGACCATCATTATTAATTACAGTTTGGTCAGTAATATATTTGTTGAACATTGACTCTGCTTCAGAACGGGAAACGTTGACCCCAATCGCACTTAAAATATCTATCATTTTCTTATCTGCGGCGTTTTGTTTCTTTTTTGGCTGGAGTAACTCAGATGTTAGTGCCAAGGCCGTACCAACAATTAGTACCATCAAAATCGCAAACGTAAATGTATATAAATTACTTTCCTTATCCATAATTTAACTTTTTAATAATTTCATTTGAAGTCTCTTTTTTCTTCTATTGATATTCGCTTCAATAACATAATGATCAATCAGTGGAGCCATAACATTCATAAATAAAATGGCGACCATTACTCCTTCAGGGTAAGCAGGATTGAAAACCCTAATTAAAATAGATAAAACACCACAAAGAAAACCATAAACTACTTTACCAGTGTTGGTCTGTGCAGCTGATACTGGGTCGGTAGCCATGAAAACCATACCAAACATAAAACTTCCAATACATAGTTGGTGAAAAGGATTTAAAGACATGAATAAGTTACTTTCAGGAGCAAAAATATTAAATATGTATGACATAAGAAGACCTCCAATAAACATTGAAAAAATTATTCTTACTGAACCAATACCAGTAAAAATAAGAATAGCCGCACCTATTAAAATTGCAATCACAGATGTCTCTCCAACGGAACCTGGAACAAATCCCATAAACGAATTATACAAACTATACACACCATCAGAGGAAAATTGACCAAACTTATTTATAATGTTTTGACTTGTAGGGTTGATATCAACCATTGAAGCTAGTTGACCGAGTGCGGTTTCGCCAGTAATGCCATCAATTGATTCGGCAGAACTTACCCAAACCTTATCACCAGACATCTTTGTAGGATATGCAAAAAATATAAATGCTCTAGCAGTCAAAGCAGGATTTAGAATATTCATACCAGTTCCGCCAAAAACTTCTTTACCTACGACGACAGCAAAAATTACTGAAAGTGCTAACATCCAAAGAGGTACATCAATCGGCAT
Organism: Flavobacteriales bacterium; assembly: GCA_002863085.1. GTDB lineage: Bacteria > Bacteroidota > Bacteroidia > Flavobacteriales > TMED113. The sequence goes on along the minus strand of PKDT01000061.1, from coordinate 23,600 downwards.
TGTAAGTGGTATTAACATTCCTGAAACTAAGTAACCCTCATTTACTTGATGTTTTCTATTAACAGCAAATGCAAACTCAACAGCTAGACCTACGGCATATGAAACTATGATTAAAGGAATAAACTTCCAAAATCCATAAATAAATGAATCAAAAAGTGTATATGAATCCTTGTATCCGTTCATGTCAGGTGTCAGTTGCGAGAAGTATTGGTATCCAGTATTCCACATACCAAAAATCAAGCATGGAATAAGAGCAATGATAACAATCACCATTGTTCTCTTTAAGTCAACGGAATCTTTAATGTGTGTTCCCGACGATGTTGTATGGTTGGGAACAAACAGAAAAGTTTCAAAGGCATCATAGGCCGGATAAAGTTTATGTAATGTACCATTTTCTTCAAAATGTGGCTTTATTCTATCTAATATATTTCGCATTAATTTCATCTAACTAAATTCTTTTTGTATTATATCAAGTCCCTTCCTTACGATTGACTGTACGGGAATTTTGGATGTACATGAATATTCGCATAAAGCAAAGTCTTCAGGGTCTACTTCATAAATCCCTAAGTTTTCCATCAACTCAATGTCTTCGATCAAAATTGCCTTGATTAACTGAACGGGAAAAATATCAATAGGCATATATGATTCGTATTGTCCCGTTACAACATATGCTCTTTCCTCTCCGTGTGTATTTGAATCTAAATCATATTCTTTTTTTGAATTGAGCCATGAGAAAAAAGTTCTGGAAAGACTGTACTTATTAAATCCAGGTAATAGCCAACCAAAAAACTCACTGTAATTACCCTCTTTTATAACTGTAATTTGAGAATCATAAAAACCTAAAAAACCATCTGATTCAATTCTTTGTCCAGTCAAAACATTTCCGCTAATGAATCTTTTTTGATCCTTGGAGGTATTTTCAGAAACAAGCCCCTTAATTGAGGACCCACTAATAACTTTGTAATATCTGGGTTTTAAAACTTTAGGGCCTGTCAAGGCTATGATTTTGGATACATCGTATTTTTTGTCTCTAAAACATCGACCAATTGTTAATACATCTTGTGGAGATAAGTACCAAACAACATCACCCTTGTTAATTGGATCGATATGATGAATTTGAACACCGATATTTCCTGATGGATGAGGACCAAATATATTATTAATTTGAACACCCTTAGCTTCTCTAAACACCTTGTTGGAGTTTGAATTACCATCTAAATTGAGATGAGTCACGCCATTACAAAGTTGAGTGATGATATCAAGGCCAAATTGAAAAAGACCATTATCTCCATGAAAAATGAAATCATTATCAGGAGCAAGTGGAGCAGAATCAAATGCAGAAATAAAAATAGCCTTGGGCTGTTGAGACGGATCAGCAATTGTAGAAAATGGTCTTTGTCTTATAAAAGGCCACAAGCCAGAATCTAACATAAAATCAATAATATCTTGTCTTTTCAATTCATCTGGGGCTGATAAATTAAATTTTTTATACTTAATTTCATCATCTGATTGAAGTTTAACCTCAAGAATTTTTCTTTTCTCACCTCTTTTAATTTCTAGGACATGACCACTTATCGGAGATGTAAACTTGATTTTTTCATTTTTCTTATCGTTAAAGAGAACATCGCCTGCCATAACATAATCACCTTCTCTAACAACCATTTTTGGAATAAGCGAGTGAAAATCTGTCGGTTTAAGAGCATAAAATTCTGGTTCAGTGTGATTAGCGTAAACGCGGTCTGCAGAGCCTTTAATTTTTATGTTTGCACCTTTGGAAATTTTTACATCCATTTGGGGTAAATATTAATATAATTTGTTAATACAAATTTAATAAACGAAACACAAAATTAATAAATTAAATACATGTAATTTTCATTAGTCAACTAATTTTACAATAACTATGATATATTTTATTAACTATTGTTAATATCTTTACTTAATGCGTCAAACTTTTATTCTTTTTGTTTTGTTAGCTAAGCTTTATGTAGGTGCTCAAAACTTTGATATTTATGATGAAAGAATTTTATTAAAAGATCATAATTATAAACTCAAACAGAGTAATAAAAATAATTTTTCTGATATTGTAAAGACAGTCAAACTCACAAATACTACAAACGAATTACTAGACCCTGTAATTTTACTTGGTTCATCTGAAAAGCTTGAACTGTCAGTTGATATTTTGGGTTCTGATATTAAATCACTAGCATATACTTTTATTCACTGTGACTCCAATTGGAATATAACTAAAATTAATCAGTTTGAGTATTTAGATGGCTTTAATCACAATTACATCAATGATTATCAAACGTCATTCAATACACTGATCGAGTACACCTACTATAGCGTTAGCTTTCCCAATGAAAATGTCAATTTCATTAAATCAGGCAATTATGTAATATTGATTTATGATTATGAATTGGATGAGCCTGTGGCAACAAAAAGGTTCATGGTTTATGAAAATATATTAGACATTAAATCCATTGTGAAAAAAAGTAACTTAGTAAAAAATAGATTTGATAAACAAATAGTTGAATTTACTGTTCAAAATCACTTTCAAAATCAAATTAAAAACCCTCATTCTGATCTAAGAATTATTGTCCAACAAAACGACGATTGGAATAGCACTAAGAACGATATTAAACCATCTTTTGTTAATAACAAAATAATTGAATTCAATAATCTTGATGACTTTGCTTTTATGGGGGGATATGAGTTTAATGACTTTGATTTAAAAAGTGCGAGGTACCTCGGAAAAAATATTAAAAATATTAAAAGAACTATGGTTAATAAAAGTGATATGATATTATTTGAACTATTTGATGATTATGTTTTCAAGTCAACCCACTATGACTTTAGGTACGACTTAAATGGAAAATACGTAACATCTGTGTCTGAAAATAAAAATAAAAATAATGAGGCTGAATATGTAATTGTTGAATTCAAACTTACTTCAGAAAAAATTGATGAAGATATTTATTTGTTTGGTGAATTAACTAATTGGGATATAATAGAGGAAGCAAAACTTAACTATGACTATGATTCAAAAAGATATGTAGGTAGACTACTTCTAAAACAAGGTTATTACAATTATAAGTATGTTTTACTAAATAACAACAATGTGATTGAAAACCTTGATAATAATTTCCATGAGACCAGAAATCAGTATTCCATATACGTTTATTATAAACCTACATGGCAAGATTATGAAAGTTTGATTGGTGTTGCAAAAAATAATTCAAATAGCCTTAACTAATTAATTATTATTATTTTTAATTATTAAAATAAAAACTATGAATAATTCAGCTCCAATCATTCCAATTCCAAAATGTGAAAAAGTTAAATCTTATCGCCCTGGATCAAAAGAAAGAGAAGAAATAAAAAATGAGTACAAAAAACTACTCAACAAAACTACTACAATCCCAATGTTTATTGATGGGCAAAATATCACCACAAATAACATTGTTGAAATTTACCCGCCACACAATCACAAAAAATTAGTTGGAAAGTATCATAAAGGAAACGAATTACATGTTAAAAATGCAATTAATTCCGCTTTGAAAGCAAAAAGAAATTGGGAAAATATGGACTTCTATGAGAGAAGTTCAATATTCTTAAAAGCTGCAGAACTACTTTCTGGACCTTTTAGACAAAAAATTAATGCAGCTACAATGATTGGTCAATCTAAAAATATTTATCAAGCTGAAATAGACGCCGCATGCGAATTAATTGATTTTTTAAATTTTAATGTAAAATTTGCTGAAGAGATATATCAAAAACAGCCAGAATCTACTAAGGGTGTATGGAACAGAATGGAATACAGAGCTCTGGAAGGTTTTGTATACGCAATTACTCCATTTAACTTTACATCAATTGCTGCAAATTTATGTATTGCACCGGCTTTAATGGGTAATACAGTTATTTGGAAACCCTCGGATAGTCAGATATACTCAACTAAAGTTATAATCGATCTGTTCAAAGAATGTGGACTACCTGACGGAGTCATTAATGTTATTTTTACCGAACCCGAGATGACGAGTAAAATAATTTTTGAACATGAAGACTTTGCAGGTGTACACTTCACAGGATCAACAAAAGTTTTTAGAAGTATTTGGGAAAATATTGGAAATAACATAAACAAATATAAAAGCTATCCAAGAATTGTTGGTGAAACAGGTGGCAAGGACTTTATACTATCACACAAGTCTGCAAATACAGATGAAGTTGTTGCTGCAATGATAAGAGGGGCCTTCGAATATCAAGGACAAAAATGCTCTGCAGCATCGAGGGCATACATAAGTAAATGTAAATGGAAAGAAATTGAAGAAAAACTTATTGCTGAACTAAAAACAATTAAAATGGGTCATCCTGGTGATTTTTCAAATTTTATAAATGCTGTAATTCACAAGCAGTCATTCAACATCCTTGAAAAAACATTAGAAAAAGTAAAATCCGATTCAAATGCTAAAATTATTTTTGGAGGTAACGCTGACAAATCTGTTGGATATTATATACAACCTACTGTTATTTTAACTAAAAAACACGATTTTTTCACAATGAAAAATGAGTTATTTGGTCCAATTTTGACAATTTACCTCTATGACGACAATAACTTTGATGACATATTGAAAAAAATTGACAACACATCTGAATATGCACTCACAGGAGCAATATTTGCAAAAAACAGAGATATAATAATAAAATGTTTAGAAGAGCTTAGAAACTCTGCTGGTAATTTCTATATTAATGACAAGCCTACCGGTGCAGTTGTATCTCAACAACCTTTTGGAGGAAGCCGCGGTTCAGGAACAAATGACAAAGCCGGCTCATACCTCAACTTGTTGAGATGGGTTTCTCCAAGAACAATAAAAGAAAATTTTCAAAACATTAATAATTATAGATACCCATTTTTGGAAAATGAAAAAAATTAAAGAAAGATTTCAAAATTTACCATCTTGGATTAAAAATAAATACTTAGTTTCTTTTTTCTTGTTTAGTATTTGGATACTTTTTTTTGATACCCACTCTGTAGTTAATCAGTTCAAGAAAAGAAGTCAAATTAAAATTATTGAAAATGACATCAGATTTTTCAATGAAGAAATCATGAAAGATCAAAAAATTATTAATTTACTTTCGAGCGATACTCTATCAGATGAATTAGAAAAATACTTTCGAGAAAAATTATTTTTGTCAAAAAAAAATGAAGAAATTTTTATGATTGAATAAATCCATGAAACATAATCAACATACTAAAACAAATAATTTTTTTATTAAACAAACAAAGTCGGACTGGCTAAAAAGTCTGGGTGAAAGAAGAATTAAAAATAAATTCAATAATATTTTTTTTGATCCAATTTATTTTCAAAATAACAGAAAAAATATAACACATAACAAGGATGGTGAATGGGCAATTACACACAAAATAAAAATAAAAAATAGCTTAACTGCTAACTCGGAAGCTCTCAAAATTTTAAATCTTGGAGTTAATTCTATCACTTTTATTAACCCTGATAATTCTGATTTGAATACTCTATTAAAAAATATTCAAATTGATATCATTCGAATCAACTTCGAAAAAGTTTTTGACGTAGATAAATTTATTACAATGTTTCATAAATTTTGTGTAAAAAATGAGATCAATTCAAATAATTTAAAAGGTTTCATTAACTGTAAAAGTTTAACCAAAGACAAGTATTATAAATACAAAAAAATTCTTCCAAACTTTCAATTCTTAAAAATTAAAACAACAAGTTTTAAAAAAAAATCAATCCAAAAATATATTGACTTTAAAAATATATTGTTTGTTCACAACATAAATAAAAATATGATTGAAGAAATTTCTTTTCTTAGATCTTTCAGAATCAACATTGAACAATCTAAAAATATTTCCCCATTTATTGAAGCCATAATTAACACAAGAAATTCAAATTATCATAAACTCATTGAAACATGTTCCAAATCAGTCACTGCAATTCTGGGTGGTTGTGACTCCATAATAGTTAATTCCAAAATTAGAGATACTCTAAAAATTCAACAACAATTGATTCTCAAGTATGAGTCTAATCTCAACAAAGTCTCAGATAGTCTACATGGAAGCTACTTAATTGAAGAAATGACTAATTCTCTACTAGATTCAGAAAAAAATAATTTCAAATTGTCTTTTGAAAATAATTACTGGGCTGGACCAGAGGAAATTAAACTCAAAAGTAAGTATAACCAAAAGGATGCCGAGGGTTTATCTCACATCAAATATGGCGTTGGAAAACCACCATATTTGAGGGGACCATACTTAACAATGTATTGTGATAAAAAATGGACAATTAGACAGTATGCTGGATTTTCAACCGCTGAAGAATCAAATAAATTCTACAAAAAAAACTTAAAAGCTGGTCAAAGTGGACTTTCAGTTGCTTTTGACTTACCAACTCACAGAGGATATGACTCTGATCATCCTAGAGTTTTTGGTGATGTTGGGAAAGCTGGAGTGGCCATTGATTCAGTTGAAGATATGGAGATATTATTTAATGGAATTGATTTAAATAACATTTCAGTTTCAATGACAATGAATGGCGCTATATTACCGATTATGGCTTTTTTTATAGTAGTAGCAAAAAAAAATGGGGTTAAATTAAAAAATTTGAGAGGTACTATTCAAAATGACATATTAAAGGAATTTATGGTCAGAAATACATACATCTACCCACCAAATCCTTCAATGAGAATTGTAAGCGATATATTTAAATATACTTCAAAAAATATGCCCAAATTTAATAGTATCAGTGTCAGTGGGTATCACATGTTGGAAGCTGGTGCAAGTGCTGATCTTGAAATAGCATACACACTGGCTGACGGATTAGAATACGTTAGAACAGGATTAAAAGCAGGTTTAAATATAGATGACTTTGCCCCTAGATTATCATTTTTTTGGGGTGTTGGAATGAATTTTTTTACTGAAATTGCAAAAATAAGAGCAGCAAGATATTTGTGGACTGAATTAATACAAGAATTTAATCCAAAAAATCCAAAATCATTAATGTTGAGATCACATTGTCAAACTTCTGGATGGAGTTTAATCGCTCAAGAACCGGAAAATAATATTACAAGAACAACAATTGAAGCCATCGGAGCAGTATTTGCCGGAACACAATCACTTCACACAAATGCGATGGATGAAGCAATTAGTTTGCCCACAAATTCATCGGCTAAAATTGCTAGAGATACACAACTATATCTTCAAAAAGAAACTGGGATTTGCAATTTTATAGACCCGTTGGGAGGATCTCATTATCTTGAAACTCTCACCGATAGTTTAATTAAAAATGCACGATCGTATATTAACGAAATTGAAAAGGTAGGTGGAATGTCTAAGGCTATCGATTTAGGTATACCAAAACTTAAAATTGAAAAGTCAGCAATACAAAGGCAATCAAGTATTGATTTAAATAAAAGTCTCATAATTGGTCTTAATTGTTTCAAAACAAAAAACAATAAAAGAATTAAAATTTTAGATATTAATAACGAATTAGTTCAAAAAAAACAAATTAAGAAAATTACCAACCTAAAAAAAAAGAGACACGTTAATAAGGTTACAAACCTACTAGACAAATTAACAAGCTGCTGTAGAAACAATAATGAAAATCTTTTATCAATCGCAATTGAAGCAGCTGAACTCGGGGCAACTCTTGGCGAAATATCGTTCGCATGTGAAAAAGTTTTTGGAAGATACCAGGCAAAAACAATTATGAATACAGGGGTTTATGAAAAAAAACACATTAACAATAAACAATTTATGAGTGCTCGAAAATTAAGCGACAAATTTGAATTAAACAACGGAAGAAGACCAAGAATTTTAGCAGCAAAACTTGGTCAAGATGGCCATGACAGAGGAATTAAAATTATAGCAACGTGTTTTTCAGACATTGGCTTTGATGTTGACATTGCTCCTTTGTTTGGGACACCTGAAGAAGTTGCGAAACAAGCTGTAGAGAATGATGTACACATAGTAGGAATTTCATCCTTGGCTGGAGGGCACAAAACTTTAATTCCAAAATTAATTAATAGCATTAATACTTATGGAGAAAATAAAATTATGATTGTTGTTGGTGGTATTATACCTAAAAAGGATTATAATTTTTTATATAAATCAGGTGTTTCACAAATTTTTGGACCTGGAACCATTGTCTCTCAAGCTGCATTAGAAGTATTAAAAAAATTGACAGATGGAATTAAGTGATTATTTAAAGGGTATAAAAAACAACAACCGCTATATCATAGCTAAAGCTATTTCTCTTGTTGAAAGCACTTTAAAAAAGGATAAAAAAAAGGCTTCAGAGCTTGTAGATAGATGTCTCAATTTTTCCAGCAAATCCATCAGAATTGCAATAAGTGGAAACCCAGGGGTTGGAAAAAGCACATTCATTGAAGCACTAGGATCATATTTAGTTGATAAAAAATTAAGAACAGCAATTATTACAATTGACCCAAGTAGTACAATTTCAGGAGGAAGTATCCTAGCAGACAAAACAAGGATGAACAATCTATCAAAAAATAAATATGCATATGTAAGACCTGCCGCCAATGACTGTGAGCTGGGAGGAATAAATAAAAATACTCGCGATACAATTTCCATTTTTGAAACCGCAGGTTATGATGTTATAATTATCGAAACCGTTGGTGTTGGTCAGTCTGAAATCGATGTCCATTCGATTACTGATATTTTTCTTTACCTTACACAATCTGAAAATGGTGACATCCTTCAATTTATTAAAAAAGGAATTCTTGAAATATGTGACTTTATAATTGTAAATAAAATAGACTTAGATTTAGAAAAATCAAAAAGTCTTAAGTTTTTAATTGAAAATAATTTAAAACTTATTAAAAGCAGAAGTCAAAGTGTATTTCTTTGTTCTGCCATAAAAGGTAATTACATAGATGATATATGGTCAGGGTTGAAAGATTTATTTGAAAAAAATTGGAAAAAAGGAAAAATACAATCAATTCGTGAAAAACAAAATATAAACTGGTGTAAACAAAGATTAAAAAAACAAATATTTAAAAAAATAGAAGATTCTTGTACCTACAAAAAAAATATCAAAAAACTTGAAAATAAAAATTTAAAAAACCCCAATACATTTTTATTAGAAATTATAGAAGGACTTAAATTAAATTAGTTTGTTAATTATATCGTCAACTGAAATACCCTCAGATTCTGCCTTATAATTTTTTACAATTCTGTGTGACAAAACCCAACTAGAAACCTTTTTAACATCTTCAATATCTGGTGAAAACTTACCATCTAAGATTGAGTTTATTTTAGCACCCATTATTAGAAACTGAGAAGCTCTAGGACCAGCTCCAAAACTTACATAATTGTTTATAAAGTCAGAACTATTTTCTAAATTTGGCCTGGTCTTCTGGACTAATCCGACTGCATATTTAATTACACTGTCATTTACGGGGATTTCTAATAAAAGTTTTTGATAATTAATAATGTCTGAAATATCAAATACAGTGTTAACTTTTTGAGCTGATTTAATTGTGGTTTTTTTTACAATATTTATCTCGTCTTCAACAGAGGGGTATGAAAGATTGATACTAAACATAAATCTATCAAGTTGGGCCTCTGGAAGCGGATATGTACCTTCTTGCTCAATTGGATTTTGAGTAGCTAAAACAAAAAAAGGGTTTGGTAATTCCTTCTTTTTTCCACTAACTGTAATTGTTTTTTCTTGCATAGCTTCTAACAAAGCGGATTGGGTTTTAGGAGGTGTTCTGTTAATTTCATCGGCTAAAAGAACATTACAAAAAACTGGACCGTTAACGAATTTAAACTGTTTATCTTTGTCTAAAATCTCGCTTCCTACAATGTCAGATGGCATTAGGTCAGGAGTGAATTGAATTCTGTTAAATTTTAATCCAAGTATTTTTGATAAGGTATTCACTAGTAATGTTTTTGCCAAACCCGGAACACCAATTAGGAGAGCGTGTCCTCCAACAAAGATGGTACATAAAACTTGCCTCACAACTTTCTTTTGCCCAACGATAATTTTTGATATTTCATTAGAGGATTCTTTGTATCGAATTACTAAATCATTTATCATTTCAATGTTTTGTTCTTTACTCATTAGAAATTAGTTTATTATAAAAATCATACTTTTCATTGCCCTCAGTGAATTCAATAAATAGTTTATTTATTTTTTTTGAATACCATTCATTGAGTTTCTTGTTTTGCTTTAATTGAAAACAATAATCACTTAAAAAACTATAGTCATCAATTAAATTTGCAACATGTTCATCGACCATGTTTACCAACTTTACAATCCTGAAAGCCTCCTTTCCATTTTCTAGTTTTAAATAAATGGGTTTGGTAATATCGCCAATAGTTAAATTTGAAATTTCATTTAATAAAACCTTGTCTATTTCATCGACCGAAAAGAACGAACTATTATCAAAAGGGTTGATGAGCAGTCCTGAGTTAAATCGAGTTTCTTTGTCAGTCGAGAACATCTTTGCGGCAGTTTCAAAATCAATTCTGTTACTCTCAATTTCTAATTTTATGGAATCCAAAAATGCTTTTGTCTTGAGCATATCAGTATTTGAAATTTTTGGTGTCATCAAAATGTGACGAACATTAACTTTATTACCTTTTCTGTCTATAAGCTTGGCAATATGATAACCATATTCAGTTTTGAAGATTTCAGACAATTCTCCGACATCTAAACTGAAAACAACTGATTCAAATTCCTTTACGAAATCCCCTTTCTTTATGTCATTATAAAGACCACCGTTTCTTGATGATCCAGGGTCTTCAGAATACAAGATTGCCATAGTTGAGAAATCAGCTCCTTTAGAAATTCTATTTCTCAAATCATTTAATTTTTTTAAAGTTTCCTCAATGGCGAAATCAGCTGCATCCGGAGTTTTTAGAATATGTGCGACTTGATATTTTGCGGGTACAATAGGTACACTGTCCTTATTGAGAGAATAATAAAATTCTTCAACATCTCGAGGTGAAACGCTTGTATTTTTGTTAATTTCAAACTGCATTTTTTGAATCAATTGTTGATTTCTTATGATAGGTCTTAATTCATTAGTTAATTCATTAATATCTTTGTTGAAATATTTTTCAATTTTTTCTGTAGAACCTAACTGATTCTCAAAAAATGAAATTCTTTGTGAAATTGAGTTTTCAACCTCAGTATCATCTACCTGAATACTATCTTGCTTTGCAAAATGAAGTAATAACTTTTGATAAAATAAATCTTCAATAACCTTATTTCTCAAAGATTCATCTTTTAGGTTTAAACCTTGATTTTGGTACTGTAAGATTTGATCATCAATGTCACTGTAAAAAATTACATCGTCTCCAACAACAGCAAAAACACCATCGACTAACGTTTTTTTCTGAGCAAAGATATTGACTGAAATAATTATAAAAACGTAAAAAATTCTATTCATATATTTCAAAATTATTATTTATCATTGCCTTTTGCAATAAATTAAACTCAATGTCATTAATTAAATCTTTTTTTCTTTTATTAATTATTATTTTTTTGATTAGTAAAGATACATAATCTAGAGGAGACGGTGAACCCATTGTCACATAATCATCAACATATAAATAATAATTATATAGGCTGTCTTCGACAATTACTGTCTCACCCTTTTTAAAATTTTTATCAATATCACTATCTTTTATTTGTAAAGGTAACTCCGACAATATGTCTTCAGAGCTAATCCAGTCAAGATTGTTGAAGAAAAACTTTTCAGAAAACTGCAAACAATAATCTTCAACTTTTTTAAAGTTTAATGAATCGGGAGGAAAATTTACTTCTAAAAACTCTAGCTTTGGTGCAATCTTTTTAATTTTGACATATTTAATTTTAAAAAGATTTTCTTTTAGCGTAAAGTTTTCAATATTGTTGGCATAATAAATTTCAATAATAGAGTCTTCAATATTTCTATTCAATTGGGATTGAATTAATAATTGTTTGTAATGGTGTGTAAGTAATGATGATTTATATCTTTCAACTAAACTATCAATGTGAGAGGGTGTTTTATCAATATTGAATTTTGCTTTTGAAATCAAGAGTTCATTTTTTGCCCAATTATTTATGTAATTATTTATAAATGTAAAGCTGTCTTGGTTTTCTGGGACCTGACTTATTTGATCGGAGTAAAGAAATTTGTCATGAACTCTAGCTATTTTATTTCGCTCAATTCTACTTTCATTACAACTTAATAGAATCACAAAAATTGTGATGATGTAGTGTTTTGCCATCATCAATCTGAAATTATTTCAGTAGTATAGATTTGTCCATTCCATCCAAAAAAAGTATTTTTTGAAGAACCAAAAGTTCTAACTGTCTCTGAAAAAATATTAGAAAAACTTGAACTTTTTTCTTTTTGTTTATTTGGATGTTTTTTTTCATCTGAGAAAATTTTGCCTTTATTGTTAATGATGGATGATAAAAGGTCATTGTTAATATTAACTGGATATTTTTTTTCCAGCTTTTTAATCCAATCTTTTTCTAATTTGTTTTGATAATCAGAAATAATTAAACCTTTTATCTCATTTAGCTTTTTAAAGCTGGATGGCAATATACTATCGACATAGATTAAAGTTAGTCCAGATTCAAAAATTTGTTTTTCATTTAGACTTTGAATCCCTGGTTTGAAAACTAAGCTATCAATCCGTGCGTCATCGCCTTGGGAATAGGTCATGCTTGAAACATTTAAATTAAGTTCTGAGCTAAAATTGATTTCGTTGATTATTTCTGATTCAGTTATATTCCTTCTAAGTTTTCTTTTTGTTTTTCCAAATATTTTTTTGTCTTTACAATCATAAAACCTAATCTTAATTCTATCAGGCCAAATATAATTGCCTTTATTCAAATTATAGAAGTTTTCGAGTCCAACAGTATCTTTGACAGCTAAATCCCAAACTTCTTCTTTTTGAAGTTGATACATAAGTATCCCGTCTCTATACTCGTTGTAAAGCAATCGAAAATCATCGTATTTCTCTTCAAGATTTGCACTTTCTATTTCAAGTAATACGCTTTCTTTAAAAGTCTCATACAGCTCATCAACAATGTTAATTATATTACTTGAAGACTTGTCTCTCAAGCGTGAACTAAAACCGGATAAGTATTCAGCGAAATCCTTTTGAAAAATATATCTTTGTCCTTCGTCAAACATATTGTTAAAAACAAACATTATTTTTCCTCTTTGAGGGAAACTTTCTAATAAGCTTTTTTTGTTATCTAAATTTTCTTTTAGGAGCTTATAAAACATCTTTTTTGAGTTGATATTTTCATGGAATCCCCATTCATTCTTTAGTCTGTTAATGACAACTTCTCTGGTCATTTTCGATCTAGAATCTCTTTCGATTCTTTTCTTCAAACTTTGCTCAACTTCATCAAATGAAGGAAGGCTTTTCTTATCTACTAGTTTTACGATATGCCAACCAAACTCAGTTTGAAATGGACTGGAAAATTCACCAGCTTTTTTCAGTGAAAATGATACATCTTCAAAACTTTTAACCATTTTATTGGTACCGAACCATTCAAGCTCTCCACCATTGACTGAAGATTTTTTATCATCGGAGTATTTTTTTGCCAGTTCCTCAAATGAAGCTCCTAAATTTAATGAATCATATATTTCATTAATTTTATCTTGAGAGCTTGAAATATTTTTGTTTAAGTCATTTCTTATTAATATGTGAGCAACCTTAACCTCACCTCTAGATGGTCTTCTGTCGTTGACTTTCAATATGTGGTATCCAAATCTAGTTTTAACAATGTCTGAAATCATCCCTTTTTCGGTATTATATGCCGCCGACTCAAATGGGTAAACCATGTATAATGCAGAGAAATAACCTAAGTTGCCATTATTATCTTTGACAGACGGATCCTCTGAGAACAACATAGCAAGTTTTACAAAATCTTCGCCATTATCAAGTCTTTTTTTTATCATATTTGCACGTTCAAATACTTCTTCATCATCACCTTTATTTGTTTGTAACAAAATATGACTAACTGAGACCTCTTCTTTAAGTCTTTCGTATGCTTCCTCTAATAGCATTTTCGACACCTTAGTATCTGTTAAGTATGGTTTTACCAACTGTTTTCTATAGCCCTCAAGTTCGCGTTCAAAAGACGGAAAAGTGTCTAGTCCCATTGACTTCGCTTCAATAACTTTTAATTTAAATTTAATATAAAGGTCTAAATATTCATTAAAAGACTGAGAGAATTCTAATGTGTCTGAATCGAGTTTATTTTTTTGATAATTTAAAATAAAATCCTTGTAGTCCATTTCAAAATCTCCAACATTGAATAAAGTGTTTTGACTTTGACACAAAAGGATGAAAAAGATTGAATAAAGTAATAATTTTTTCTTCATGATTAATTATGTTATCTGCGGCTGTAGTTAGGCGCTTCTTTAGTAATTGTTACATTATGTGGGTGACTTTCGTTAACCCCGGCATTTGTAATTTTAATAAACTTGGCATTTCTTAATTCCTCAATATTTTTGGCACCACAGTAACCCATTCCAGATTTTAACCCCCCAATATATTGAAACAAAACTTCTTTTAATTTTCCCTTGTAAGGTACTCTTCCAACGATACCCTCAGGAATTAATTTATTAGAACTTTTTCCGTCTTGAAAATACCTGTCAGCAGAGCCTCTTTGCATGGCATCAATCGACCCCATTCCTCTGTAGGTTTTAAATTTTCTGCCCTCGTAAATGACTGTTTCGCCAGGGGACTCTTCAAGACCAGCTAACATTGACCCCAGCATTACCGACGATGCGCCTGCAGCAAGGGCTTTAACAATGTCACCAGAAAATCTGATACCTCCATCGGCAATCACAGGAATATCAAATTTCTTAGCTGTAGTTGAAACATCATGTATGGCAGACAGCTGAGGGACACCAACCCCCGAAATTATTCTTGTGGTACAAATTGATCCTGGACCAATCCCGACTTTCAGTGCATCAGCTCCAAATGATATCAATGTTTTTGCAGCATCGGATGTAGCAATATTTCCTACAATACAATCAATTTTGAAAAATCTTTTTTTTAATTCTTTAAGTGTTTCAATAACGGATTTACTGTGCGCATGAGCTGTGTCAATGACTAATGCATCTACCCCATTTTCAACAAGTTTTTCAGCACGGGACAGTGCGTCTTCACCGACTCCAACAGCTGCAGCAACGATTAATCTTCCATGAGAATCTTTGCTTGCTTTTGGTTGTTCTTTTACCTTGATAATATCTCTGTAAGTTATAAGTCCAACAAGGTTATTATTTTTGTCAATTACTGGTAACTTTTCAATTCGATTTCTTTGTAGTATTGATTCTGCATCTTTCAAAGACGTAGAATCATTTGTTGTTATTAAATTTTTGGAAGTCATAACATTTTCAACAGATTGATCTAATTTTTTCTCAAATCTTAAATCTCTGTTTGTTATTATTCCAACTAATTTATTGTTGTGTGAATCTAAAATTGGGATACCTCCAATATTATTGTCAATCATAAGATTCTTGGCATCTTTTGCTGTAGATGTATTTAACAATGTAATGGGATTTCTAATTATACCGCTTTCAGATCTTTTCACAGAGGTGATTTGTTTGACTTGTTCTTTCAAACTCATATTTTTGTGAATTACTGAAATACCACCTTCTCTTGACATCGCTATAGCCATATCAGTTTCAGAAATTGTATCCATAGCTGCTGATACAATAGGTATACTTAATTTTATATTTTTAGAAAAACGTGTATTTGTTGAAACTTCATTTGGTAGCACGTCAGAGTATGCAGGCACCAAAAGAGCGTCATCAAATGTTAAGCCTTGTTCAATTGATTTATTGAAATTCATATGAATTTTTTCAAAATGGAATGCAAATTTACAAAATAATATACATTAAATCTAAAGTTTAATTATTTGTAACTTCGCTTCTTCAAATTCTTCAACAATTTCATTAATTATCTCCTTGGCGGGCTGAATTGAGTCCAGCATACATGACACTTGTCCTATCTCTAACTCTCCATTTTTCAAATCACCACAAAACATTCCTAGCCTTGCTCTGCCTTTACCTAAAACTTTTCTTAATTCATCAGTTGATGAACCGTTTCTGTATGCTTCCTGAATTTGAAGATAAAATTGATTTTTCACCATTCTGACTGGAGTAATTTCTTTTAGAGTTAAAATAGTGTCTCCATTTTTTAGAGAACTAATTTTGCTTTTAAAATTTTCATGTGCAGAACTTTCTTCTGACATCACAAACCTGCTTCCAATTTGAACTGCATCAGCTCCAAGAATCATTGCGGCAAGCATGGACCTTCCTGAAAAAATACCCCCCGCTGCAATTAATGGGATGTCAGTATTTTTTTTTATGTGTGGAATCAAACAAAATGTAGTTGTCTCATCTCTTCCGTTGTGGCCACCAGCCTCAAAACCCTCACAAACTATTGCGTCGACACCTGCATTAATTGCTTTGTTAGCAAATTTTAAATTTGAAACAACATGTACAACTTTTATTTTGTTTTCTTTCAGTTCGTTAGTCCATGAGTCAGGGCTCCCAGCTGAAGTAAAAACAATTGGAACTTTCTCGTCAATAATTATTTTCATGTGTTCATCGGTATATGGGTACAAAAGAGGAACATTAACTGCAAAATTCATTTTTGTTGCTAGTTTACACTTCTTTATGTGATCTCTTAGTAAATCCGGTCTCATCGATCCTGAACCAATGATTCCTAGTCCACCGCTATTACTAACTTCCGAAGCAAGTTTCCAACCACTACACCACACCATACCAGCCTGAATTATTGGATACTTAATAGAAAACAATTCACATATTTTATTTTTCATTTTTTAATTATTATTTGATTGTAATCTTTATAATTTAACAAATATAATCCAGGTCTAAACTTATCAAAATCATCAACTACTATGAAATCTGTCGTTTGAATAACGGCTTTGCTGTAAACTAATTTCCCATTTAAATCATAAAAATTTATTTGTGTATTTTCTTCAAAACATCCATTTAGATGAAATAAATTATCAAACGGATTTGGAAATATATTAATTTGACTTTCATAATTTGGGGAGTCAATGCTACTATTTAGAAAGGATAAATAAAAGTTAGGTATTCCATAGCCAAGTGAATCATTTGGATTTGAAAATAAGCTAGATGATTCTTGAATTAAACTAATGATGTCCATGTTGCTTACATCAATATTATTAGATAAAATGGCTTGCCATAAACAAGCAGAAAGACCTGATACTAAAGGTGCAGAAAAAGATGTACCATTGGCATATCTAATTGACGAATCTTGGTCTGCAACAACTACTGACATCCCTTTAGCACATACATTTGGTTTAATCCTTCCGTCAAAAGATGGTCCTCTTGAACTAAATGAAGCAATGTTACCAAGGTAATCAACTGCTCCGACTGCCAATACACTATCTCCATCTGCTGGTGCACCAATGTAATACCAGCTATTTAAGCCACTATTACCTGCACTGTTAACAACTAGTATTCCTCTTGAAGCGGCTCTATCAGCAGCTTTGGTTATAATTGTTGTATTACCGTCCATATCAGAGTATGTGTGACTATTAATTGTATCATCATACATTATTGTGTAACCAAGAGATGAATTGATAATATCAACCCCAATGGAATCAGCAAGTTCAGCAGCAGCAGCCCAATAATCCTCTTCAACTATTGTCTCCGACTCTGAATCCTCCGTCCTAAAAAGTAAATAATTTGCCATTGGAGCTGCTCCAATTAGACTATCAACCATATACCCCCCCATGACAGAAAGAACCATAGTTCCATGTTGACTGTAGTCAAATACATTTTGATTGTTATTTATCAAATCATGAGTAAAAATTATTTTATTATTATCCCAAAGATTATTAAAGACTGGTAAAATATCGACACCTGTAAATCCCGCATCAAAGACAGCGACACTTATGTTATCTCCAAAATATCCATTTTCGTGAAGTTGTACACCACCAATCATTTCAATTTGATTAAAAGATGGACCATAAATCGATGATTTTCTTTTTGAAAAGCTTGATTTATAGTTATCCCAAAAGTCATTTTCTTTAAATTTTATTCTTGACTTTTTTTTGAGTGGTTCTATTTTATGAACAAAATCTAACATTCCAATAATTTCAAGAATCGTTTCACTATCGACTTCAACACTTATTGCATTTAACCAGCGTGAAACAAACCTTACGTCAGCTCCATATTTTTTAATTTCATCAATATAATCTTCGCAAACTGAAATATCATGAAAATCAAAAGGAATATTTTTTTTATTTCTTTTCTCAATTGACTTTTGAGAGAGTGCAATTTTATTGGAGCAACTTTTGTCAGAAAAGTAAATCCACCACAAACTACCATCGGCATATGATAAAAATGAGATAAAAAGAATAATTGAAAGAAATTTATTTTTGAGGTCCAAATCCTTATTAGTTATTTGATAAATTATTTTGTTGTGCCATTAAAATAAGTTTCTTTTTTTAATAAACTTTTATTTTCATCATAAAATATCCAAATAGAATCCATCAGTCCAATATTATATTGGCCTTCTGACTCAATTGAATTTTTAATATTGTTAAAAAAAAACTGACAAAGACCATGTCTAAATCCATTTTCATAATTTATCTTGGAACTTAACAATCCATTGGAGTAGTATTGTTTGGAAAGACCGTTTTTTTTTCCGTTCAAATATCTTGAAATTTCCGAAAAACTTCCGTTTTTAAAATAATACTTACAAATTCCATTTAATTTTCCAAACATATATTCTTCAGAACTAATAATCATACCATCATAGTCATATGAAACCCACGTTGAAGTTTTTAATTTATTGGTATATTCACCCTCGGACTTTATCTTACCATTTAAATGAAATATTTTCGCAAGTGAAGTTACGCCAGTGTCAACGTAATTTAATTCAATTACGAGGTTTTCATTTACATCAAAATAACTAAATAAACCATATTCCATATCATTATAAAACTGGCCTTT
Organism: Flavobacteriales bacterium; assembly: GCA_002863085.1. Classification (GTDB taxonomy): domain Bacteria; phylum Bacteroidota; class Bacteroidia; order Flavobacteriales; family TMED113. The sequence continues at coordinate 4,562 of PKDT01000061.1, read as the reverse complement.
ATATTTGATCTTGCCATTCTCGTGATATCCAATCCACGAACCTTGCTTCATACCATTTTCAATAATATTCTGTGAAAAAAGTAAACTGTTAGAGATTAAAAAACAAAAAAAACTAAGTGACTTCATATAATTCATCAAAACTTTTTGCTAGAGCTTCCCAAGAAAATAAATCTCTTTTATTTCTTATGTCTGAACTAAATTCTTTTTCTCTGTTGTTTTTATAAAAATCAACAAGTGCATTAACTATTTCGATTGAATTTGGCTCAATCAAATAACCATTTTTTTTGTGATTGACGTACTCTGAAAGACCACCAACATTTGTCAAAATCATCGGTTTACAAAAATTATATGCAATCATTGACACTCCGCTTTGAGTTGCATTTAAATATGGTTGGACAACAATATCTGCGGAGCAAAATAAACTTGGGACCATTTCATTTGGTATGTAATAATCATACAGTATTACACGATTATTTATGTTAAATTTATTAATCAGATCTACATAATAACTTTTTTGACCATAAAATTCACCGGCTACAATTAAAGACAAATCAAGATCTCTTAACTGTTTTGAGGCCATAGCGTTTAAAAGTAAGTCAAGTCCTTTATACTTTCTAATCAGTCCAAAAAAAAGTAAGTACCTTTTAGAAGATTTTGTTTCAAGTCTGAGTAATTCTCTAGCTTTATTTTTTTTTAACTCACCACCAAAGACATTATATATAGGATGGGGAACATGTCTGATTTTTTTTTTAGAAATTTGACTACGAAGTTGATCTTTTACAGACGAGGACATGACAACATAAGAATCACAAAAGCTAAAGAAAAAATTACTTAAAAATTTTTGAAGAGGAAATGATTCATGAGGATGAACGTTGTCAACCCAGGCAATAACCTTTATAGAAAATATTTTAATAATGGCGCATATAAATCCCAAACATAATGCAAAATATGGGTGCCAATACCTTACGATAACATAATCCGGTTTTATTTTATTAATGTGTATTGCGGCTTTAATCCAACTAAAAGGATTTAGAGTATTTATTAAGTCAGTTGAGTTTGAAACTTTATTATTTGATTTTGTGTACTGGTTTTTGCCAGGAAAAAGCAAATTAGGGTATTGCAGACTGTAAGAAATTATTCTGACATCATCTCCTTTAGATTTGAAAGAATCAAATAACGAATCATTGCTTTCGGAAATACCACCTCGAAGTGGATATGCTGGACCAATTATAATTTTTCTTAAACTCAATTTAAAACCCAATTTTTTTTGAAATTATATTTTTTTTTGAATCATCACTATTTTGAATTATTAATTCTGCAAGAAAACCTGTTAAGAATAATTGAGATCCAATTATCATAAAGATAATTGAAAGAAAAAATAGCGGCCTATCAGTCATGTTGAACTTTAGAAAGATAATTTTCATAATAGTCAAATACAATGCAATAATGAAACCGAAAACAAATGAAAATATACCTAGTAAACCAAAAAAATGCATTGGAGTTTTTCCAAACTTATTCAAAAAAGTGATTGAAATGAGGTCTAGCAATCCATTTGAGAACCGATTCCAACCTCCATACTTTGTTGTACCATGTATTCTCATTCTGTGATTAACAACTTTTTCCCCTATTCGGGCGTAGCCTAAATTTTTTGCTATTAGAGGGATATATCTATGCATTTCTCCCGACAGCGATAAATCTTCTGCTAAATCAGAGGAGTATGCTTTTAATCCACAGTTGAAATCATGTAAATTTATACCAGAAACTTTTCTTGTTGCCCAATTGTAAAGTTTTGTTGGAACAGTTTTAGATAATGGATCTAATCTTGTTTTTTTCCATCCTGATACAATATCATATTTATCTTTAACAATCATATCATATAGAGGAAGGATTTCTTTTGGGTCGTCCTGTAAGTCAGCATCCATTGTAATTACTACATCGCCTTTTGAACTACGAAACCCTGCATCCAAAGCTAAGGATTTACCAAAATTTTTCTTAAACTTAATTGCTCTTACTTCAAAAGTGTCATAAACTTTTACATTTGAAACTATGTTATTAATTATATTCCATGAGTTATCTGTACTTCCATCATCAATAAAAATTAACTCAAACTTCAGATCTGAGTCCTTTAATGAGTCTATTATTTCGTTTGATAGTTCTATTAAAGAATCTTGCTCATTGTATGATGGGATAATTACGGAAATGTTCATGTTTTTTTTGTAATCTTAAGCAACAAAGATATGAGGGCTGAATAAACAATGCAAGGCAACAAAGAAAATATATATGAATTTACTTGATTTTTAAAATTAAAGCTGTCAATGAGGTCTTGACGATAATCTTTATTATAATGTAAGTTATTTGAAAAAAAATTATTTTTTGAGTCTGAAAAATTTTCAGCATTGATATTTACATATTCTTCAAAAAGATTTTCATCTATTAATCTATAAATAATAAATACAAAAATCATGTGAAAAAAAATGGATATGGCTTGAGACAAAAATAAAATTGTAAAATAAGATTTGAAGTTATCAAAGTGGCTATATTTATTTAGGGCAAATACAAGTGGAAAAATCATTATAAATAAATAAAATAAGAGCTTGTATGAATTATTTTTGTTAAGGTTACTGGGATCAACTAAATAAAATATAAGAGACGTTAGTATTAAAATACACGAAAGAACAAATCCACAAACTACTGAGTATTTTTTAACACTATTTAACATTTTATAAATAAAAAAATTATTATTAAAGAAATAGTTATAATTTTGTCATGGGCAAGTCTTACGCAACCAGCTCCCAATGAACCTCCCCAGGGTCGGAAGACAGCAAGGATAAATTGGTCGTAGCGGTGTGATGTAATCAGCTTGCCCTTTTATTAAAAAAAAAGCGGGGAAACCCGCTTTTTTTTTTACATATCTTCAAACTTCACATCTGAACTTTCTGGGTCTCCACCTTCAGAGCTGCTACCGCTTTCATTACTGATTTCAGGCTCGCTAGTCGCTGATGCACTTGTTGTTTCTTGGTTAGAGATTACATCTCTTCCCTTTTTTTCAAATATAAAGTCAGATACCTCTTTGAAGGACTTACTAAATTCATCAAAATCTTCTTTGTATAAATAAATTTTGTGTTTCTTATAATGAGCAGAACCATCATCATTACTAAACTTTTTACTCTCGGTGATAGTCATGTAATAGTCTTCTGCTTTAGTTGAACGAACATCAAAAAAATATGTCCTTCTACCAGCACGAACTGACCTAGAAAAAATTTCTTTCCTTTCGTAGTTTTCTTTTCCTTCCATATTGAATAACATTAAAATTATTTGACAAATCTATAAAAATATTTATAAATCAAATAAATTATTTTGAACGACTTTGATTTAAGTACAAATTCCTAAACTCGCCCTTCTTTTTAATAAGATCTTTAGCAATTCCTGAATCAATTATTTCTCCAGATTTTAACACAAATATGTTCGAACAAGTTGATAAAATTGATAGTCTGTTTGATGATAAAATAATTGTGGAATCTTCAAATTCGTTTAGAACAAAATCAATAATTTTAGATTCTGTATCAGAGTCTACCTTGGACAAAGCATCATCAAGAATGAGTATTTTTGGTTTTGATATCAATGCTCTGGCTAGAGCGATTCTCTGCTTTTGTCCACCAGACAAAGTTATTCCCCCCTCCCCAACATGAGTATTTATTCCATCCTCAAAAGACAAGATTTCATCATAAATTGCTAATTTTTTTAGCAAAGTAATTATTTTGCTATCTCCGATTTTTGGATTGTGAAGTGAAATATTGTTTTTTATGGTATCTGAAAAAAGAAAAACATTTTGAGAAACATATGAAATACTTTTTCTAAAATTAAACCAATCAATTTCTTTGAAACTTACATCATCAATGTATATTTCACCAACTTTGGGAATCAAAATACCGCACAATATTTTTAGTATTGTTGTCTTTCCTGATCCCACATTTCCCACAAATGCAATTTTCTCAGACTTTTTTATTTCAAAATTTAAATTTTTAACAGCTGAAATATTACTTTTTGGATACACATAATCTACATTCTTGAAGTGAATTAAATTGTTAAAGACTACTTTTTTTAAGTTTTCATTTTTAGAAAAAATGGTAAAATCTTTTTCGTTTAAAAATTGATTAATTCTTTCTTGAGATGCTGAAGCTCTCTGAATAACTTCAGTCACCCAGCCTATTGAGGTTACAGGCCAAGTCAACATATTTACATATATAATAAATTCTGTAACTTGGCCAATAGACACCTTGTCACTCAAAACAAGATTTCCACCCACATATACAGTCAATAAAATACTCAATCCGACTAGCAAAAGTACGAGCGGAAAAAAAACTGAATTGATTTTTGCCAGTTCAATGTTAACAGATTTGTACTTCTCAGAAATTTGATCAAAATCATTTTGTAATGGGTTTTCATTGACAAAAGACTTTACGAGTCTGATTCCAGAAAAGGCTTCTTGAACGGTGTTTGTTAATGACGATAATGTTTTTTGGACGTCAAAACTTTTTCTATTTATTTTATTGCTAACCTTG
>PKDT01000026.1 GCA_002863085.1 Flavobacteriales bacterium | reverse complement strand
CTTATTACTATTACTTTTATGATTGGAAAATAAATAATGAATGGAATATCGGTGAATCAACATGCTTGAGTGAAGCGATTGAAGTAAACGTGAATATTGCCGAATCCATAATTATGGGTTGTATTGATGTAAGTGCATGTAATTTCAATATTGATGCCAACACTGATGACGGCACTTGTGAGTACCCTTTAGAATTTTACAATTGTGACGGAACTTGTATAAGCGACATCGATGAAGACAGTGTCTGTACTGAACTAGATAATTGTCCCAACCTCTATAATCCTAATCAGTTAGACTTCGATAACGATGGTGTTGGAGATGCTTGTGACGGATTATCAATTAGTGAGAGTGAAAGTTATTTTACAATATTTCCAAACCCAGCCAATGAGTATTTAAATATTACATTTAATAGCAATTTTGCTGATACAAATTTAAAAATCTACAATAGCTTAGGAAAAATTGTTCGAAATTTAAATATTCAAGACGCTTCAAATAACGAGTCTATCATCATTGATACAAATGATTACCCATCCGGTCTTTATTTTGTTGAAATATCAAATAAAGACATTTCGATAAAAAAATCATTCACAATCAATAGATGATAATTATTAAAATAATTAAAAAAAACTCCTTCAAACTAGCCCTTTTAATAGGGCTAGTTTGTTTTAGTCAAAATATAAATGTCGTTGACATTTTTAGCAGTGAAAATTCCCCAATAGTCTATGATGATATTAACTGTTTAGAATTTGACTCTAATAACCATATATGGATAGGAACCTCACAGGGACTAAGTATATTTAATTTTGAAAACAATGAATGGTATAACTTTGACTCAAACCTATCAATTGCCCCCTGGTGCTGTGAAAATAATTTAGAAATTATGTCGCTGGAGTGGGCGGATGAAATTAACACAATGTTTGTAGGCACTAATAGTGGAATTATTTCATATTCAAATAGTTTTTCTGACATAACATTTTCTGAAGAGAATTGGGAAATAAATATTGGTAGTGAATGCAGTGCAAATAATAATATTATAAATACAATTCTATATGATGACAGAATATGGGCTGGCGGAACAGACGGGCTGTGTGTGCAGTTTTTTCAGGGAAAAGAGGAGTGGTCACTATTTAACACTCAAACGGGTTTTTTTTCAAACAATTACAAAAGCATTAAAAAAAACACCAACAACGGCCTAATTGGAATTGGAACAATGAATGGAGGTCTGATAACTTATAATGGTGAATTCATAAATTATTACAGCGAAAACTCTGGCATTCTTGACAATTCAATACTTGATTTGGCATTTGATTTAAATGACAATATTATTGTTACATCTCCACAAGCCGGGCTTGGTATTTTAACCAACAGCGGTAATTGGATTTGGTTAAATACAGTAAATTCAAATATTATTAGCAATAGCCTCAAAAATGTTATTGTAGATGGTAACAACTCTGTTTGGATAACTACGCTACAAGATGGAATTTCACAATACTATAACAATAATTTTTATAATTATAATACTGACAACTCTTCACTGACTGACAATGAAATTAATTGTCTAATTGTTGACAATGAAGAAAATTTGTGGTTAGGTACAAAGAACAGTGGACTAATAAGAACCGAAACTTTCTATTCAAATATTTCTGAAGAATCTTTAGATGAATATCAAATGAATTTCAAAAAAAATGGAATAATTATATCATCCCAGAGCTGTGGTCATTTAAATATCTTTGATATTTCCGGGAAATTACTACATAACTATGATTTCTTAGATGGCGAGTCTGAAATAAGCACACAAGGTTTCAAACCTGGTTTTTATTTAGTTAAAGTAATAATTAAAGGCTCTGTTTCTACAATAAAGTTTATAAAAAGCTAAATATTTCTTGAATGAAAAATGAGGTTGACTGCTTGCTTAACAGAGCTATCACCAATTGAATAATAAGACATCTTACCTTCTTTACGAACATTTAAAACATTTGATTTTTTCAAAATTGATAAGTGTAATGAAACTATAGGCTGGTCCACATTTAATAATTGTGAAATTTCTGATACCGAGACTTCTCTCTTGTTATATAATATCAAAATTATTTTTATCCTAATTGGGTGTCCTATAGATTTAAATACATTTGCTGTTAAAATTTCCTTCATTATTGACTAAATCTTTTTTCTTAATCTCGCAACAGGAATTAATAACTGTTCTCTATACTTTGCAACAGTTCTACGAGCTATCTTGTACCCCTTCAGCTTGAGAGTATCAACTAAAGCCTGATCATTAAGTGGTTTTTGAGAATTTTCGTTCTTTATAAGTTCTTTTAATATGCTTTTAACCTCCTTGACAGAAATTGTTTCACCATCAATCTTAGAAATAGACTCGGAAAAGTAAAACTTAAGAGACTTAATACCATAAGGTGTTTCAACATATTTACTATTAATTACTCTAGAAATTGTTGATATGTCTAATGAAACGTCTTCTGAAACATCTTTTAAAATCATCGGTTTCAGATCTCTTTCGTCTCCGGTTAAAAAGTATTTTTTCTGTATTTTGATTATACTTGAAATTGTAGAAACAAGAGTTTGTTGACGTTGATTAATAGCGTCAATAAACCACTTAGCTGAATCAAGTTTTTGCTTTAAAAAAGATAGTGCTTGTTGATTTTTTTTACTAATCTTTCCGTCATTTTCTTTATACATCTCAAGCATATTTTTATACTCTTTACTTATTTTAAGGCTGGGGGCATTTCTTGAATTTAATGTAAAATTAATTTCATCGTTGTTGATTGTTACAGCGAAATCTGGAATTATTTGCTGAGCAAATCTTGTTTGACTGGAATTTGAAGCTGGTTTTGGGTTTAATTTTTCAATTTCCTTTATGGCAAGTTTTAATTGCCCTTCATCAATTTTAAATTGATCACATATTTTTTTATAGTGCTTATTAACAAATTTATTGAATGAATTATTTAAAATTTCATTCGCTAGATGAATACTAGGCGTCCTAGCTTTTCGACTTAACTGTATTGTTAAACATTGTTGAAGATTCAACGCAGCGATGCCAGGTGGGTCGAAACTTTGAACTAATGATAAATTTTTTTCTACCTGATTTGCATTTGAAATTATATTGTATTTGAAGATTAAATCATCAATTATTTCATCGATACTTCTTCTAATGTATCCATCCTCATCAATGCAGCCAATTATGTATTGTGCTATTTTTTTATCATTTTCGGATAATTTATGCTCAGACAACTGAGAATTTAGCAAATCTAAATGGTTAACCCCACCGACAATTGGAATGTTGGATTCATTTTCATCATCTTTTGAATAATTATCGGAATATAGCTTATAATCAGGGGTTTCATCATCTGACAAGTATTGTTCAATATCAAAATCATTCTCGCCGCTTAATTCACTTTCATCATTAAATTCATTTTCATCATTAAATTCATTTTCACTAATAATTTTCTCATCATCTAGGGCAGGGTTTGTTTCAATCTCTTCCTTAACTTTTTGCTCTATCTCCAATGTTGAAAGTTCGATCAACTTCATCAGTTGAATTTGCTGAGGAGATAATTTTTGTTGTAATGATTGATGAAGAATTTGTTTTCCCATAATTTAGAATTCAAGGTGATTTGGATATCTGGGAAACGGAATTACGTCTCTAATATTAGTCATCCCGGTAACAAATTGGACTAATCTTTCAAATCCAAGTCCGAAGCCACTGTGTGGTACAGACCCAAATTTTCTAGTGTCTAAATACCACCATAACTCTTTTTCTGAAATTGATAAGTCTAACATTCTTGACCTCAAGACATCCAATCTTTCCTCTCTTTGGGAACCTCCAATTATTTCACCTATCCCCGGGAAAAGCACATCCATAGCAGCAACTGTTTTGTTGTCGTCATTTAACTTCATGTAAAAGGCCTTAATTTTCTTTGGATAATCAGTTATTATTACCGGAGATTTAAATTCTTTTTCAACCAAGTACTTTTCATGCTCAGATTGTAAATCAGCACCCCAATCACTTATTAAAAACTGAAATTTCTTTTTCTTATTTTTTTTAGAATTTTTTAAAATATTGAAAGCATCGTTATATTTTATATTTACGAAATCATTATTTATTATATTTTCAATAGAATTGATTAAAGTGGTATTTGAACGAAGTTCTTTTTTGAGGTTTTTTTCTTCATTGTGTTTTCTTTGCGATAAAAACTCTAAATCTTCATGAAAATTATTATAAATATAGTTGCACGAAAATTTAAGCAAATCTTTCGCCAACTCTACATTATCAGCTAATTTATTGAAAGCTACTTCAGGCTCAACCATCCAAAACTCAGAAAGATGTCTAGAGGTATTTGAATTCTCAGCTCTAAATGTTGGGCCAAAAGTATATACTCGTGATAACCCCATTGCAGCTAATTCTGCTTCTAACTGTCCCGAAACAGTTAAGTTTGATTCTTTGGAGAAAAAATCTTTTGTGTAATCAACATTTCCCGAATCATCTAGTGGTATACTTTTAAAATCAAAGTTAGATACTTTAAACATTTCTCCAGCACCTTCAGCATCTGAACTAGTGATTATGGGAGTATTGATGTAAAAAAAATTTTTATTATTGAAAAATTGGTGAATTGCAAAACTTAAACCATGTCTGATTCTAAAAACAGAACCAAATGTCCTAGTTTTCATTCTTAAGTGGGCATTTTTTCTTAAAAATTCAAGATTATGTTTTTTGGGTTGAATTGGATATTCATCAGGATGCGATTGACATATCAAATCAACTTGTTGAGCTTCAAGCTCAACTTTTTGCCCTGAGCCCTCAGATTGAACAAGTCTTCCATGAACAGAAACACTTGCTCCTGTATTTAAGTCTTTTAAAATACTATCAAAATCTGAAGAATTATTTATAACAACTTGTAGTTCTCGAAAGCAAGTACCATCTGTTATAGTTATAAAACTAATGCTTTTACTTACACGTTTATTTCTAACCCAGCCCTGAACAATATAATTTTGATTCAATTGTCCTTGGTCTAAAATTTCTTTTATAATAACTTTGTACATATTCGTAAAGTTAAATTTTTCAATTTAAACAATGTATATTATTAAATTAATTATATTGTTTATAATATTCAAAAAATGACTCAAAGAGATTATAAGTTACTTGAAAAAATCAATAATCCAAATGATTTAAAAAAAATCGATAAATCAGAACTGGAATCTGTTTGTAAAGAACTAAGAGATTTCATAATTGATATAGTTTCGGTAAATGGCGGACACTTTGGTGCAAGCTTAGGAGTGATTGAATTAACAATTGCACTTCATTATGTTTTTAACACACCAGATGATTTAATCGTGTGGGATGTAGGGCACCAAGCATATGGACATAAAATAATTACTGGGAGAAGAGACATTTTCCATACAAACCGAAAATATCAAGGAATAAGTGGGTTTCCCAATCGAGACGAAAGTAAATACGACACATTCGGAGTAGGCCACTCCTCAACATCTGTTGGCGCAGCTCTGGGAATGGCTGTAGCTTCACAACTCGACTCAAATAATAAGAAACAACATATTGCTGTAATAGGTGATGGAGCATTAACTGGAGGCCAAGCATTTGAAGCATTGAATCATGCTGGAATTGAAAAGTCTAATTTACTTGTTATACTAAACGATAACTGTATGTCTATAGATCCTAATGTTGGAGCTTTAAAAGAATACTTGTTAAAAATAAGTAAGTCAAAAACCTACAACAGAATTAGAGACGAAATTTGGGATTTATTATCTAATCTAAGTTCGTTTGGTGACAGCGCAAAGTCAATTGTAAAAAAGGTAGAAAAAGGACTCAAATCAGTCATGCTAAAGCAAAGTAATTATTTTGAATCCTTAAACTTCAGATATTTTGGTCCAATTGATGGCCACAATACCATTGAATTAATAAACACACTTAATGACCTCAAGAACATACCCGGGCCTAAAATTTTACATTGTTTAACAACAAAAGGTAAAGGTTATGAGCTTGCTGAAAAAAATCAAACGAAATGGCATGCACCAGGATTATTTGATAAGGAATCTGGAAAAATTAATGTAGGTGATAAAAAAATAAATAAACTCACTAAGTATCAAGATGTTTTTGGCAAAACTATTATTGAACTTGCGAAAAAAAATAAAAAGATTGTTGGTATAACTCCTGCCATGCCCTCCGGCTCGTCACTTAAATACATGATGGCTGAAATGCCTGACAGAGCATTTGATGTGGGAATTGCTGAACAGCATGCAGTCACATTCTCTGCAGGATTAGCCACTCAAGGTTATATTCCGTATTGTAACATTTATTCTACTTTTCTCCAAAGAGGGTATGACCAATTGATTCATGACGTTGCGATACAAAAGCTACCTGTGATTTTCTGTATAGATCGAGCTGGGCTTGTTGGTGAAGACGGTGCAACTCACCAAGGCTTATTTGACTTGGCCTATCTAAACTGTATCCCAAATATGATTATTTCCGCACCCCTTAATGAAATAGAGCTAAGAAATCTTATGTATTCTGCACAAATGAATTTAAATAACCCTTTCGCAATTAGATACCCAAGAGGCAAGGGAGTTATTGAGAATTGGCAAAAACCTTTTGAAGAAATTGAAATTGGTAAAGCTAATATTATTAAAGAAGGTCATAAAATTGCCGTTCTTTCTCTAGGTCATATTGGGAATACCATTATTGATATAAATAATACTCTATCCAAAGTTGGTAAGGCAATTGGGCATTTTAATATGAGATTTTTAAAGCCGCTTGACACTAAATTACTTCACAGGGTTTTCAAAGAATACCAGACGATTATTACCTTAGAAGATGGATGCCTAAAAGGAGGTTTTGGTTCATCAATATTAGAATTTGCTAGCGATTCAAATTACAAAAACGATATCATAAGATTTGGAGCTCCTGATAATTTTATAGAACATGGTTCTCCGGAGGAACAAAGAAAAGATTGTGGTTACGATAAGGATAGTTTATTTAAAAAAATCAAATCATTACTATAATTTGTGTTCTTCCATAAATTTAGTGGTATAATCTCCAGATCTAAACTTATCATTTTCCATTAATTTTTTGTGAAAAGGAATTGTTGTCTTAACACCCTCCAAAACAAACTCACTTAAGGCTCTTTTCATCTTAGATATTGCTTCATCTCTACTTTGAGCAACAGTAATAAGTTTAGCAATCATAGAGTCATAAAATGGGGGTATAGAGTAGCCTGTATAAACGTGTGTGTCAACTCGGACTCCATGTCCACCGGGCTTATATATATTAGTTATTAGACCGGGACATGGCATAAAGTTATTTTCCGAATCTTCAGCATTTATTCTGCACTCTATTGCATGTAAAATTGGTTCATAATTATTTCCGGAAATTTTAATACCTGCAGCTACTTTTATTTGCTCGCAAATTAGATCATAATTAATAACTTCCTCAGTTACCGGGTGTTCTACTTGAATTCTTGTATTCATTTCCATAAAATAGAAATTTCTATTTTTATCAACCAAAAATTCTACAGTACCAACCCCTTCATAATTAATACTTTTAACCGCTTTTATGGCGGCTTGACCCATTTTTTTTCTCAGCTTATCAGTCATAAATGGGGACGGTGACTCTTCAACTAATTTTTGATGTCGCCTTTGAATTGAGCAGTCTCTCTCCGAAAGATGACATGCATTGCCGAATTGATCACCAACTACTTGAATCTCAATGTGTCTAGGCTCCTCAATTAATTTTTCAATATACATATCGTCATTGCCAAAACCAGCTAGTGCCTCCTTTTTAGCTTCGTTCCAAAATTTGGTGAGGTCATTACTATTCCACACAGCACGCATGCCCTTTCCTCCACCACCAGCAGAAGCTTTTAACATGACAGGATAACCCATATTTTTAGCTAAATTTGTAGCCTCATCCAAAGTTTTCACTATTCCATCTGAGCCAGGTATGACAGGTACACCCGCTTTTTTCATAGTAGCCTTAGCTACAGCTTTGTCTCCCATTTTATTGATCATTTGGGAGGATGCACCAATAAATTTGATATTATGTTCTGAACAGATTTGTGAAAATTGTGCATTCTCAGCTAAAAATCCATAACCTGGGTGAATAGCGTCTGCGTTGGTAATTTCAGCTGCAGAAATAATTTTGGGGATGCTCAAGTAAGACTCGGAACTTTGGGGGGGGCCTATACAAACAGCTTCGTCAGCAAACTTTACGTGCAAACTGTCAGCATCTGCAGTTGAGTAAACAGCAACTGTTTTGATGTTCATTTCCTTACATGTATTTATTACCCTTAGCGCGATTTCTCCTCTGTTGGCAATTAGAATTTTATTAAACATACTAGAGTTTTAATTTTTATCTACTAAAAATAATGGCTGATCATATTCGACAGGCGACATGTCTTCAACTAAGACCTTAATTATTGTTCCACTTATTTCAGATTCGATTTCATTAAATAATTTCATAGCCTCTACAATACCAACAACTGAACCGGTCTCAACCTTATCACCAACACTTACAAATGGATCTTTTTCTGGACTAGGCTTTCGGTAAAATGTGCCAATTATCGGAGACTTGATAACTTCATGATTGCCGCTCGATAGTGAGTCACTATCATTTGTAATTTCAACAGGTGTTTCAGGCGCAGTTTCTTTTTGATTACTGGGGTTAGTTGCTGTAGGTTGAGGAATTGGCACTATGGGCTGCTGTAAAACTGGCTGTTGAACAACTGGTTGCTGAACAACTGGCTGCTGACCGGTGAATAAACCTGTTTGACTTTCTAAATTTATTTTACCTTTTGGTGGTGATTTAATACATATTTTGACATCACCCATCTCAAGGTTTACCTCAGTTGCACCGGATTTAGCAACAAATTTTATAAGCTCCTGTATTTGTTTTAAATTCATATTATTTATTTTTCTTAGATAAATTTAAAAAAAATTTAATTTTTTTAATTAAAAGTTGATTTTTTTTATGTAAAAGGTTGATTTTTTAGCAAAAAGCTATTTTTTTTAACAAAAAAATATTTCAACTTTTATCGTTTTTTGTCATGTAACATGTAATTTTTCATAAAAATCGTGTTTTTTTTGTTGTTTTAGTTTAAAAAATTAAACTTTTGACTAACTTTTTATAATAATAACAATTAATATGCCCATTTAAGGTAAATCGCCCCCCAAGTAAATCCACCTCCGAAGGCAGCTAAAATAATATTGTCTCCGAAACTTAACTTACTTTCCCAGTCAGATAAACACAACGGAATTGTTGCTGCAGTTGTATTGCCGTAATTTTGAATATTTATCATTACTTTATTTGGACTAACATTCATGCGTTTTGCAGTTGCATCTATAATCCTAAGGTTAGCTTGATGGGGAACAAGCCAGTCAACATCACTTCCTTTTAAATTATTTCTTTTCATTATCTCTTCAGAAACATCTGCCATTTTGGTAACAGCAAACTTAAATACTGTTTTACCGTCCTGATAAATATAATGATGGCGATTTTTAATTGTTTCTTTTGTAGCGGGGTTTAGAGAACCACCGGCAATCATTTTTAAAAATTTTCCACCTGCGCCATCTACTTTTAAAATGGAATCAATGACCCCATTTTCAGTTGAATCATCAGGTTCTAACATAACTGCACCAGCGCCATCACCAAAAATAACACAAGTTTGTCTATCAGAATAATCAACAATTGAAGACATTTTATCCGCACCAACAACAATTACTTTTTTATATTTTCCTGAACAAATATACTTAGAGCCGGTATCCAGAGCAAAGAGAAAAGCAGAACATGCAGCGGATAAGTCAAAACCAAATGCATTATTTGCTCCCACTTTGTCTGCAATAAGACATGCAGTTGAAGGGAAAAGCATGTCTGGTGTGACAGTTGCACAAATTATGAGATCAACTTCCAACGGAGATGTGTTTGTCTTTTCTAGTAAAATATTAATCGCACTAGCAGCCATATCCGAAGTAGCTTTGTTATCGTCTTTTAAAATTCTTCTTTCTTTTATTCCAGTCCTAGTAGTTATCCACTCGTCAGATGTATCAACCATTTTAGAAAGTTCATTATTTGTAAGAACATATTCAGGCACCCAGCCAGCTACGCCTGAAATTTTAGCATTTGTCAACATGTAAAATTTTTAACCTAAATATATGTAAAAATTTAATTAAATAATTTTGGAGGGCTTTAAATTTAATTAACTATTCGGCAAGCAATTTTCCTTTGTAATACAACTTACCTTCGAAGGTATATGCTCTGTGGTAGATGTGTGATACTCCTGTAGTTGGACATATTGCTATAACCTGCGAATCTGCTTTATAATGAGTTCTTCTCTTGTTTCGTCTAGTTTTGGAGATTTTTCTTTTAGGATGCGCCATTACGTATATCTTTAGTTGGGATTGCAAATATAAAAAAGAATAATTAATTTGAAATCAAATTTGAATTTTTTGTCTATTTAAAAAAATTTTTACTCCCATTTTAATAGCTGCTTTCAAAGAACTTTCATCAGCGATATTCTTGCCTGATATTTCATAAGCAACACCGTGGTCCGGTGATACTCTCACAGTTTTCAAACCAGCCGTATAATTAACACCCGAACCAAATGATAACAATTTGAATGGAATTAATGATTGATCATGGTACATTCCAATAATAGCATCAAAGTTTTTATAATTTTTTGACCCAAAAAAGGCATCAGATGAAAAAGGCCCTACTAAAACACTACACTCATGCTTGTAATTATTTATAAATGGAATTAAAATATCAATTTCCTCACTCCCAATCAAACCAGAATCGCCGGCATGAGGGTTTAATGCCAAAATAGCTACCCTAGGCTTTTCTACTAAAAAATCATTAATTAATGAATTAATAATTATTTCTATTTTTTGTTCGAGGATTTTTTTTGTAATAGTCTTTGAAACTTTAGATAATTTTAAATGATTAGTTACAGTAGCAATTTTTAGCTTTTCGCTACATAAAAACATTAGACTTTTACCGTTGTGATTCAATTTTTGAGTTATATACTCAGTATGGCCCTTAAAGCCTTGTGAGTATTTGGAAACTGTTGCCTTGTTAATAGGCAATGTAACAAAAACATCTACACTTCCCTTGTCAATGTCACTCATAACCATATCAATTGATTCTAATGCAAGTTTCCCAAGTAGCTTGTCTACCCGTCCAGGTTTTATATCAATGTCATGATTTATAATCGGAATTATATTTAATAAACCCGGAATTTTATTTTCAATTTTTTGAATTTCTACGTACCCAAAATTATTAAAACCGAGTTTTTTTTTATAATAATTGAGTGCTTTAATTGGGCAGTATAACACAGGCGTACAGCTCTCTAGTAAGTCTTTGTGTTTAAATATTTTTATTAAGATTTCTATTCCTATCCCATTCAAGTCTCCACAGCTTATTCCTATCGTTACTTTATTAGATGACATTAATTTTATTTGTTTAATATGAAGTGTGCTAATAATCTAGAACCAAAGCCTGTAGCGCCTTTTTTACGATAGATATAGTCGTTCAATAAAAACGCTACACCAGCGATATCAATGTGTATCCAAGGATAATCAGTAAAATGCTCAAGAAACTTTCCCGCAGTTATATGTCCAGCCTCAGGACCGCCAAGATTTTTAATATCAGCAATGCTAGAATCAAGTTCCTCCTTATATTCATCCCAAAATGGCTGAGGGACAATTCTCTCACCACTAATTAAGCCAGATTGCCATAATCGATACATATTTTGACTTGAATAATATGAATTTTTTTCCATTGCAACAGCACCATACTTTCCAACAGATCTTGCTGCAGCGCCAGTAAGAGTTGCAATATCAATAACTAACTCTGGCTTATATCTTTTTGCATAGTGAAGGGCATCTGCTAAAATCATTCTACCCTCAGCATCTGTGTTTAATACCTCGACTGTTTTACCACTCATCATTTTAATTACGTCACCCGGAACATATGCATTGCCACCAGGCCTATTTTCAACAGCAGGTATCAATCCCACAACATATTGATTAGATTTAGCTGATGCAATAGAATATATTGCCCCAATTACACTTGCAGCACCAGCCATATCGCACTTCATCATATCCATTGAATTTTGGGTTGGTTTTAAACTTAATCCACCAGTATCATACATGACTCCCTTACCAACCAAAACAATCGGATTCTTGTTCTTTCTATTTTTTGGTTTATATGTCAATATATTAAATGTTGGTTCAAGAACAGAGCCCTTGTTTACGGCTAAAACACCTCCCATTTTATTCGATTTAATTTGTTTTTCGTTTAAAACACTGACTTTGAAGCCAGCTATTTTACTAATTTCTTTTATCCTTTTTGAAAGTAACTTAGCTGTTAAGTGCGAAAGAGGTTCATTAACTAAGTCACGTGATATGTAGGTGCCATTTAGGCAATGCTCAAAATCTTTATCAATGAAGCTAGCATCAACTTTAAATTTAGTTTTCTTTTGATTTTTGTACTTATCAAAACTATAGTTGGACAGGAAAAATCCTTCAAGAAAATAATCATGAATCATTTGCTCATGCTTTTCTAATTTATTTTTTTTATTAATAATTTTTACACTGCTTATTTTATTTGAAGTGTTCCTACCAGAATTTAATAAGTTTAAAAATTTAAATATTTCATTTGCATCTATCCTAATTTTTTCTGGAGACAATTTTTCTTCAGAAAAAGCAGTCTCTAAATTATTAATCTTAATTTTTTCATTGTAGAAGTAAACAATTTTATTATCATTATGAATCCAGCTCTTTTCATCTACTATATTTTTTTCTTCTAATTGAATAATAAAGTTCATATTTTAATATTTTAAAATTACTTTTGTATCAAAAGTATATATTTAAATTAAATAATTAATATGTTTACTGGAATCGTTGAGGAAACAGGTAAAATTACTGGAATCTCAAAGCAAAATTCAAATACAATCATAAATGTTTCATGTAGCTTTATTGATGAATTAAAAATCAATCAGAGCGTATGTCATAACGGAATTTGTCTTTCTATTTCCGAAATAAAGGACGAATACTATCAAGTATGTGCTGTGAAGGAAACAATGAAAAAGTCAAACCTCGATTATTTAGAAATTGGCAGTTTAATTAATTTAGAAAGATGTATGAAGGCGGGTGATCGTTTTGATGGACATTTTGTTCAGGGGCATGTAGACTGCACTTTAGATTGTGTTCGAGTTCAAGATTTGAACGGTAGCTGGAAATTTTCATTTAAATTTGATAAGACTCATCAAAAATACTTAATTCCACAAGGCTCAATTTCAATCAATGGGGTAAGCCTCACAATATCAAAAATTAATACAGAAAAAAATTATTTTAATGTTGATATTATTCCATACACATTCAATAATACAAACTTAAAGAATATTGAAATAAATTCTACTGTAAATATTGAGTTTGACATTTTGGCAAAACAAATTGCTAACCTGAATTATTTCAAGTCCTAATCACTTTGTAAAGATATTAATCTCGCCGGAATAGAATTCTTTTTGGTTAAAAACCATGTTGAAAACCTCTAGTGTATAAAAATATGTCCCGTCTTTAACAAAATCATCTCTTTCATCCCATTTTTTTTGAAAAAATAAACTTGATGATTGCCTCTTGTTAAACATCATTTGACCATCCCACCACTCGCCATCTAAGCCATAGTTTTGATTTATATATACTACACCTCCCCACCTATTGAAAACATATAAAATACTCTGACTATGTATATTGCTATCAATGTCTGAAATAACAAAATTATCATTAATCCCATCACTGTTTGGTGTAAAAGAGTTAGGGACACTTATTGGACATGAAACACCAATTTCAACGGTGGCAACTTCATCACATGACTGAAATGAAAAAGAATATAGCCCATAAGCAGGAACTGTTGCACTGGTTGAGTTTAAAAAGGGGTTACTTATAAGAACGTCAGTTGGGCTAAAACCGTTTGGTACATCAGTGCACTCCCAGGGCCCCCCACTTAAATCTGGTGTATTAACATTTAAATTAAATGTTAATAAGCAATTATTATTATCAGAAGAAACAATATTGGGCGAAACTGTAGAAAAAATTAAATCTAGGCTGTCCGAAACCCCACAACTAGTGAAGTAAACCGTGTATTCGCCATAGTCAGAAACCGAAACTTCGCTTGTATTTCCGTTTGGAAATAAAGAAATGGTATTTTCTTCGTTCAAGCTTTGAACGGACCACTCCCCGTCAAAATCTGAATCTACTTGTAGTTCTGTTTCGAGTGTACAATAAATAACTCCAGGATTCTGGATGGATGGGTTAGGATTTAAAAATTCAACAAAAATGCTGCCATCTGTACCGCAAGCAGAATAAATAAACTCATATAATCCAAAATCATCAACACTAACAAATGTTGAAACAGCATCGATATTACTGAATTCAACGTTGCCTGGTCCAATGGAGCTCCAAGAACCAAAATCACCTGAAACCGATGCTTCAAGTTCAATAGACTCCAGACATTGCGCTGTTTCAGGGCCAGAAATATTAGGTGCAGATGAAAGCATATTTATTACCTGCGAGTCTTGGCCATTACAACCGTTGAAAGTGAAGGTATATTGACCATAACTTTGAACAAAAGCAAATGTTGATAAAGCATTGGGATCATCAATTACAACCCCTTCACTTGGAGATACTGACCAGGAACCCTCATTATTTTCAACTGTAGCATTGAGGGCAATTTGATCTAAACACTCATAACTTTGTGACATATTAAGGGACGGTGTGCCATCGATTAGATAAACAGAAATCTCGTCAAAGCTTTCACCACATTCATTTTGCAAATTCCAGGCAAAAACATTTTCACCAAAAGAAAGTCCAGAAACAGTTGTAGTTGGATTTGTTGGATTTTCAAAACTTCCTTGACCAGAAATAACTGACCAAAATCCATTTTCACCACTAACAGGCTCAGAGCCAGAAACATCTACTTGGAAGTCGCAAGTTTCAATGTCTAAGCCCGCAAATGCATCACTTACCTGGTCTCCATCAGTGTCAATAGTAATTATTGCTGTGTCCTCACAACCACTTTCAGTAGACACAACAAACTGATATTCCCCTACCGAGAGATTTCCTAAAGATGCAGCTAGGTTAGAAATCTCTTGACCATCGGCGTTTAACCAAGAATATTGATACGGTCCGTTAGTTCCTTCAATAAAGACGATAGCACTCCCAGAATTTGGATCATCGCAAGTGGCATTGACAATGTCAACTGACGAAATTTCAACATTTTCAAATGAAATTACTACATCATCCCCTTCGATTCCGCCCTCAAAGCCACACCAATCTCCAGCATCACCACACAAAGATGCGCCTGCGGTGTAGGTTGTTGTTTCATTTGGAAAAACGACAATCTCGCCGCCAGTTCCAATCTGATTCCCATTTTGATCTTGCCATATTATATCTGTCCCGGCAACCGCAGGTGAAAATTCAATATTTTCGATGATATAATCGTTGTTACCGTTTGGAGTAAATCTCCAACCATCATTTTCACAAGTCCACTGATTTGGAAAGTTTCTAACAACTCCATCTAGACCAGTTACTACATGTGCGATTGTTCCGTCTTCATTATGTAGTGCATGAATAGCAACCCCACCATTCCATGAAGTACACAGTACTTTTTCAGCAATATGAGTCTCAATTATATTCGAAGTTTCGTATAGTTTAATTTGACTAGAATAACAAATGTCTGTACATGAGAACATGGGAATCCCGCAGAATGAGGCAATAAAGACTCTGTTAGGAGCCTGACCAATTGTTGCATATTGAATTGTTCCATTGCCATTTACTCCAGGGTAAATGTCTTGCCATGGACACAAGATGGAGTTTAGTGGAGCATCAAAATTATTCGGTACTGGCTGATTAATTGCCCAATTTGAATAAGCACCTGCGTTTGCTACATTAAAAGATAAATAGTTATTAGATGATAGTATGACCTGATTGTACGTATTTCCATAGAACTCAAAATCAAATCCCATATCGATTACACCACCATATGTGTCATCAACGTAAATATTTGCATCATTAAGATCAACCGCAAATGATGTTGCAGTCAATGTTATTCCAACTTCGCCTTGCTGACTATCGCAAAGAGTAGTATCGCCGACTGCAACGACTTGTGAGTTTGTTTTACAAATCAAGATAAAAAAAAGTAAAAAAAATTTTTTTTTCATTATTTATCATGTGAAATTTAAGCGCTTATCAACAAATATACTAAAATAGAACCTGGAGTCATAAATATATCATTTATTAAAGCTAAATTAGTATTAATTATATGTCCTATTCTCAAAAAAATATTAGAAACTTTTGCATTATTGCCCACATAGATCATGGTAAAAGTACACTTGCCGATAGGTTATTAGAATATACCAAAACCATTTCCGAAAGAGAACTACAAAACCAACTGCTTGATGATATGGATTTAGAAAGAGAACGAGGCATTACAATAAAAAGCCACGCTATTCAAATGAATCACAGCTTTATGGGAACAACATATACATTAAATTTAATTGATACACCTGGACATGTTGACTTTTCATATGAAGTTTCAAGATCAATTGCAGCTTGTGAAGGGGCCCTTCTTATTGTTGACGCAGCTCAAGGAATTGAAGCTCAAACAATTTCAAATCTTTACCTAGCTCTTGAAAATGATTTAAAAATAATCCCGGTTATGAATAAAATAGATCTTGATAGCGCCGACATTGAATCAACTAAGGATCAAATAATCGATCTTCTTGGCTGCGATGGAAGTGAAATTATTGGTGCATCTGGCAAAACTGGTCAAGGAATTGAACAAATCATTGATGCAATAATAAACAAAATACCCTATCCAAGTGGAGATAGTAGGGGGCATTTACAAGCCTTGATATTCGACTCTGTTTATAATCCATTTCGTGGAATAGAAGCATATTTTAAAATTGTTTCTGGATCCATCAAAAAAAACGATAAAGTTAAGTTTTTTAGTACTGGAAGAGAATATCATGCAGATGAAATTGGAACTTTGCGACTTGAAAAGGAACCCAAGGAAATAATTAATACGGGTGATGTTGGATATATAATTTCCGGCATAAAAAATGCTCAAGAAGTAAAGGTTGGTGACACTATAACATCATGTGAAAATTCATGCAAATCTCCCATATCAGGATTTGAAGAGGTCAAACCCATGGTTTTTTCAGGGATATACCCTGTTGACTCAGATGATTATGAAGAGTTAAGATCCTCTCTTGAAAAGCTTCAATTGAACGACGCCTCACTTACATTTGAACCCGAGTCCTCTATTGCGTTAGGGTTTGGATTTAGATGTGGCTTTTTGGGTATGTTGCACATGGAAATAATTCAAGAAAGACTGGAAAGAGAATTTAATATGTCTGTCATTAATACAGTTCCTAATGTTTCATATTATGCTTCATTAAAAAATAAAGAAAATATTCAGATTAATAATCCTTCAGATTTTCCATCAGTTGATCAGATTGAAAAGGTCACTGAACCCTACATAAAAGCACAAATAATTACAAAAAGTGATTTTATTGGACAAGTTATGAATTTATGTATCGAAAAAAGAGGAGTTTTAACATCTCAGGTTTACCTTACCACAAACCGAGTGGAATTATCTTTTGAAATGCCACTTGCTGAAATTGTATTTGACTTCTATGATAAACTTAAAAGCATTTCAAAAGGGTATGCATCATTTGATTATCAGGCTGACGGATATAAGTCAACAAGTTTAGTTAAATTAGACATCATGCTTAACGGAGATCAAGTAGACGCACTGTCATCACTTCTTCACAAAAAACATGCTTTTACAATAGGGAAAAAAATATGTATCAAACTTAAAGAGCTTATCCCCAAACAACAATTTGATGTGGCAATACAAGGTGCAATTGGCTCCAAAATAATTGCAAGAGAAACAGTGAAGGCCGTGAGGAAAGACGTAACTGCGAAGTGTTATGGCGGTGATATCACCAGAAAAAGAAAACTGCTTGAAAAACAAAAGAAAGGCAAGAAAAAAATGAAACAAATTGGTAGTGTAGAAATTCCGCAAAATGCATTTCTTGCTGTTTTAAAATTGAATGATTAAAATTTGATTTTATATTTGTAAAAAAAAAAATATTATGTCAAAAAAAACTACAACTAAAAAAACTACAACTAAATCCGTTAAAAACAACCGTTCCAAAAAAATAAATAAAAAAATTGAAAACGATTCCGGTTCACTAGGAATGATTATTCTCGCAGTTCTTGGGCTTGTTCTTTTAATTTACTTTGGAACAAATTCTGATGTTAATGTTGATGTAAAAATTTCAAATGAAAAAAAACAAGAACTTGTTGAAGATTCATCATACACAATTTCTGGAAAAAAATACGCATCAATGGAAGAAGCTTATCAAGACTTGAAATCTATTCCTCAAACTAGAAGAACTCAAGAAGAAACTAAATTTGTCGAAAGTTACAAAACTACTAGTTATTAATATTCATGGCTGGGCATAGCAAATGGGCTAACATTAAGCATAGGAAAGGTGCTCAGGACGCCAAGAGAGGTAAAGTATTTACTAAGATTATCAAAGAAATTGCTGTTTCGGTAAAAGTCGGAGGAAGTGATATTGATTCAAATCCTAGACTAAGGTCTGCAATCCAAAACGCTAAGGGGGTAAATATGCCCAAAGATAATATTCTACGGGCCATAAAAAAGGCAAGTGGAAACGATGCAGAATCATATACCGAAGTAAATTACGAGGGCTATGGACCCGGCGG
Source organism: Flavobacteriales bacterium (assembly GCA_002863085.1). Lineage (GTDB taxonomy): Bacteria > Bacteroidota > Bacteroidia > Flavobacteriales > TMED113. Next base: position 10,032 of record PKDT01000026.1, on the reverse strand, counting down.
AATTGCAATTTTCATAGAGTGTGCTACAGATAATATTAATAGAACAGTCGCGGAAATTAGATCTATTTTTAATAAAAACGGTGGAGAACTTGGAAAGAATGGTTCCCTTGAGTATCTATTCGATAGAAAAGGTTTATTTGTGATTGACAAGGAAAAAATAAAAATTAATCTTGAAGAACTTGAAATGGATTTGATTGACTTTGGTTTAATCGAGTTTGAAATCACTGATAAATATTGTACAATAATTAGTGAGTTTGAAAAGTTCGGAGAAATGCAAAGTAAATTATCTGAAATTTCTGTTGAAACTAACACTTCTACCATTGAAAGGATTCCAAAAGACACTATGAAGTTGAATTCAAATGATAGTATTAAAATTCTTGATATGATTGAAAAATTTGAAGACCTTGATGATGTACAAAAGGTTTTTCACAATCTTTTTATTGATGATGATTTATTACAACAACTAAGCGATGAGTAAATATTATAATGTATTAGTCCTTGGTTCTGGTGGGAGGGAACACGCAATAGGCTGGAAACTCAATCAGAGCCGGTTTTTGGGACAGCTTTTTTTTGGCCCAGGTAACGCCGGAACTGCATCAATTGGCAAGAACATCCCAGTTGATATTAACGATTTTGATAGTATAAAAAAAATATTAATTAAAAATAAAATTGATATTTTGGTTATTGGTCCAGAAAATCCTTTAGTAAATGGAATAAGCGACAAATGTAGTTCTGACCCAGACACTTCAAATGTAGTTGTAATAGGCCCCCAAAAGAGCGGAGCAATGTTAGAAGGAAGCAAATCGTTTGCTAAATCATTTATGCAGAAACATAAAATTCCCACAGCAAAGTATAAAGACTTTAATGCTGAGAACTCAGAAAATGCTAAAAAATATTTAGAAACATTGTCTGCCCCTTTTGTTATTAAAGCAGACGGACTAGCTGCTGGAAAGGGTGTTTATATATGTCAAAATATCGATGAAGCTAAAAAAGCAATTGACAAAATTACAGTTGGCCTAAAATTTGGAGAAGCTGGTAAAAAAATTGTTATTGAAGAATTTCTTGAGGGTAAAGAAATATCAGTGTTTATTTTGACAAATGGTACAGAATATAAGCTTTTTCCAATAGCACAGGATTATAAAAGAATTGGAGAAAATGATACTGGACCTAACACTGGTGGCATGGGGGCAGTCTCACCTGTTTCCTTCGTAGACTCAGAACTGATAAAAAAAATTGAAGAACAAATAATTAAACCAACAATTCATGGACTTAGGAGAGACGAAATCAAATACACGGGTTTTATTTTTTTTGGACTGATGATTGTCAAAAGCAAGCCCTATTTAATTGAGTACAATGCCAGATTGGGAGATCCAGAGACACAGAGTATAATGCCATTAATCGACTCTGACTTATTGGAGCTTTTCATAAATATTAAAAATAGTAGCAAATTTGATAGATTAAAGTTAGTAATCAAAACTTTGAAATCATTAACCGTAATTTTGAGCTCTGGTGGGTATCCAGAGAAATACAAATCTGGCTATGAAATTAAAGGACTTGATCAGCTTGGAGATATAACAGTTTTTCACGCCGGGGTTCAAGAAAAAAATAATAGTTTATTTACTAGCGGTGGTAGAGTCTTAGCTATAACATCCTTGGCCAAAAGTTTTGAAGATTCATTTGAAAAAGCCTACAAAGGCTTAAAAAAAATATCTTTTAAGGATATGTATTACAGAAATGATATAGGGAGAAACTCTAGATAAATTTTCTCAAAGAAATAAAAAATGCCAATGTAAAAAGTATTACAAGAAAAAGATTAAAGTAATTACCCAGTATTGGTAAAATAATAAAAGACGATTGGAATAAGTCACCTAACCAGTAAAAAAAATCTGTCATATTATTGAATTTTTTATAAAATTAACAAATTATTAACCATTAGCTAAATGAAAATATTTTTTTTCTTTATACTAAACTTTATTTCGGCAGTAATTTTAAACCATATCACTCAATATGGTAGTAGAAAAAAAATAAATATTTTTGCAAGTATTATTATTTATTTCTTAATTCTTTTTCCAGTATTATGGTTAGATAATTATATAATTATTTCAACAATTTGTTTTTTGATAACCATGATAGGTTATTATCTCCAAGCCGTTTCAATATCCTCCGAAAATAAATTAAATGCATTTAATTTAGGCTTACTTTGTAGTATATGTTCATTATTCAATATAATTTATATAGTATTATTTCCACTGATTGTAATTTGGATGTCTTTTTTACAAAAAATGAGCATTAGGCTACTAATTATATTATTAGTTGGTCTTTTAACTCCATTTTTAATTTTAAAATTTGATATTTTTTCTTTAAATATTTCTTTTGAAAGTATGAAGCTAAACATGGTTTCCACAAATAACACAAGTACAAATTTTTCTTACTACTATATTTTTATGTACTTATTAATATTTGCCTCCGCGTATGAAATTATAAAACATTTCAAAAAAAAAAAGAACTATTATAAATATATGTATATAATTTTTTTATTTATTCCACTATGTTGTAATGTTTCAAACACATTATTTTCATCGATAAATTTTATAATCCCATTTGTTCATGTTAAAACATTAGTAATTGTTAATTATATAATGTATTCCAAATATTATCAGTTTGGAACATTTTTAGTAGGTTTGTGGTTATTAACATTATTAATCGAAACAATAAGAATATGAAATTTGGGGTGGTAGTTTTTCCTGGCTCTAACTGTGATGAAGATGCAGTTTATGCTCTCAGAAACATTCTTAATCAAGAAGTAGTAAAACTCTGGCACAAAGATACTAATATAAAAGATGTTGATTTTATAATTATTCCTGGGGGATTTTCATATGGAGACTATCTTAGATCAGGAGCTATTGCAAAATTTTCTCCCATTATGAATGAGGTTAAAAAGTTTGCTGCCGATGGTGGATTTGTATTGGGTATTTGTAATGGCTTTCAAATTTTATGCGAAGCGAACTTGCTCCCCGGAACATTGACCAGAAATATTAATCATAACTTTATTTGTAAAAATGTATTTATAAAATCTCAACACAACCTGACAATATTTACAGAAAATACAGGTGATAAAAACATATTTAAAATTCCAATTGCTCACGCTGAGGGGAGATATTTTGCAGATGAAAAAACTTTACAAAGTATAATTGATAACAAACAAATAATTTTTAAATACTGTAGTAAAGACGGTGAAATTAATAAACTTTCAAATCCCAATGGATCATTGAAAAACATTGCTGGGATTTGTAACATTAAAAGAAATGTGTTTGGTATGATGCCACATCCAGAAAGGGCTTGTGATGTTAATTTAAACAATACCGATGGAAAAACAGTTTTGTCTGGCGCAATTGAGATGTTTAAGAATATGGGGAAGTAATTGATTTTATATTATAGCACCGATTAAATAATCAACTACTTCCCCACCCCAACACTATCTCATATAACATACATCAATTTTCGTGCCAAAAATTATTATTTATAAAGTTCATGAGTCTCAATGTAATTTAACACTGCTTTTGGCAACATACTTTTAATTTCAGAATATTTATGCCCCAAAAAGTTATAATCTATTTTATTATTTGTCTGTTTTCTAAAGAAATTTCTAATTGCTGTTGAGGAAATATTAATTAAATCATGATTTAAAAAGTGGTGATATTTCCGAAACTCCTTGGAGGTGTTTTTAGACAAACTGCTTTGATTCTTAGTAATTTTTCTATTAAAAACTAATATTTCAAAATTATTCATAATATAGTGAGAATCCTTCCATTGCCTATTTTGTAAAGATTGGTAATTGTCTAGACCTAATATGAGCACATATGAGTTATAAGGATATTTTTTTTTTAGAAACCTCAAAGTATTTGAAGTAAATTGGGGGTATTTTAAATTTAATTCAACATCTGAATAATTTAAATTTGGAATATCTGAAATTGCTAAATTTAACATATTAACTCTATGATTGAATGATGTAATTGCATTATTTACCTTAAAAGGGCTTTGGGGTGTGACTATAAACAAAATTTTTTTCACTAATCCGCTTTTGTGGACCTCATTTACGATTTTTAAGTGACCATTATGAATAGGGTCAAAGGTGCCAAAAAACAAACCAACTTTCACTTTTTTAAAAATTCTTTTACAATGTTTAAAATTTCAAACTTAGAAGATTCTAAGCTAGAATTCAAGATGGTGACATCCATTTTATTACTAAAAGAAATCTCATAATCCATTTTTTGGGATCTTAGTTTGTAAGACTCCAACTCCTCTGTGTTCCTTTTAGCTAAGCGTTTTCTTGCAATTTCTAAACTTGGCGGTGTAACAAAAATAGTAAGAGCATTATCTTTAAATAAATTTTTTAATGACAGTGCACCCTTGACATCAATATCAAAGAGAACATTTTTTCCGGATTTCAAAAGTTCATACGTTGAATTTTTAAGAGTACCATAAAATTTGTTTTTATAAACCTCTTCCCACTCCAAAAACATTTGATTTTTTATTTTTTTTTTGAATTCAGGAACAGATAAAAAAATGTAGTCTTTTCCATCCTGTTCAAACTTACGTCTTTCTCGGGTACATGCGGAAATAGAAAAATGAAGATTTAGTTCTTCATTTGTAATTAAACTATGAACCAATGTTGTTTTCCCAGAGCCACTGACACCACAAACAGCAATTATTTTATTTTCTTTTTTGCTGTTCATAAGATGTTTTGTAATTGCTCTTTTGTTTGTTCTAAAAACTCTTTCATCAAAATAACATTTTTTTGGATTTCAAAATTATTTGCTTTAGATCCAATAGTATTAATCTCCCTTAGAATTTCTTGACACAAAAAGTTTAATTTTCTCCCAACATATTTATCATCTTTTATTATTGAAATAAAATAATTACAATGATGCTCAAGCCTTACCCTCTCCTCAGTTATATCATTTTTTTCGAAATAATATAATAGCTCTTGCTCTAACCTTGACTCATCAATTGTGTAAATCTTATCTAAAGATGAGAAGTTTTTTAAAATTTTTTTCTTTTTATCAGCTAGTCTAATTTTTTCAAGTTTATGTAATTTTTTCACAATTTTTTGTATGCTTTTTACATATGTGAGAATTTCCTTCTTGAGAATCCGGCCCTCTTTTTCTCTAAATCTGGAGAGCTTGTCTAATAAATTTTTAAAATTATTTAAAAATCTTCTTTCGTCATTAGAGTCAATTTTTTTATTTTCTTTTGAATAAACTTCAGGGAGTGAGATAGCTGCGTTTAATACAGCACCATCATCAGATTGTGGTGATATTTTTTTTAAAATCCGAATGTGTGACTTTAGTTTTTGTTGATCAATTTTTATTTGATTGTTCTCAGATGCTTCTAATATTCTAAAATCTACTTTGCCCCTAACTAATTTAACATTGATGTGTTTTCTAATTTCATTCTCTATATTAAATAAATATCTTGGTATTTTGACTCCTACGTCTAAACCCTTATTACTATTTAGAGACCTTATTGAAAAATTATATTTTATGTTGTTAATTATAATGTCATTTTGGGCAAAGCCCGTCATTGAAATCATTTCTTTATGATAATAATTTAAGTTTAAATATACAAAAACAAATATTGAAAATTATCGTTTATATACTACAAAATAAATCCCTAAAAAAATCAAGCTTGCTGCAATAATTTTTATGGACGAAAGAACGTCTTTTCCCCAAAATAAAGAAATTATTGTAGCTAAAAGTGGTTGTAAATATATATAAAAAGCAACGACTGAGGATTTTAGCTTTGATAATGCAAAAATATTTAAAAAATATGCAATGCATGTGGTAAATAGGACAACAAATAAAATTTTAAAAACTATACTCAAAGGTAAGTTTGTAAAGTTGACAGAGCTTAAGTCATCATAGGTAATGGGTAGTATTATAATCAAACCAAAAAAGAAAATTATTGATAGAACTGTAATTGGGTGGTATTTTGTCATCATTTTTTTGACCATTATTAAATATATGGAATATGAAATTGCATTTATGAAAACATAAAAATCCCCCAAACTGCTAATCCGGAAGGAGTTGCCGTTTGATATTAATATAACTGCGCCAGTAAGGCCTAAGATCACTCCTAAAAACTTAGTAATACTATATTTCTCAATTGAAATAGATACAGAAATAAAATATACTAGTAAAGGTGTCGTAATCATTATAATTGAAGCACTAATTGGTGATGTTAAACTAAGACCTTCAAAAAACAACAACATGTTTATTACAACTCCAAAGAGTGAGCAAAAAAATAAATAATAAATATCTCTAATTTCTATTTTTTGTCTAATTAAAAAGGTATACAAGGTTGAAAAAAAGACAAATCCACCTATAACCCTCATTAAAACAAATGACGAGGGGGTTATAAATGTTGGCATTACATCTTTTGCAACAATGTAATTTAGTGCGTAAATTAAATTAGCGCCGAACAAAGCAAAATGAGCTAAAACAATTTTGTTCATTTTAAATAATACCAATTATTGTTTTTAAATTTGACAAAAATAAATCATTATGAAATTTGGAACAAAAGTTATTCATTCAGGACTAAAGACAGATCCAAGCACTGGATCAATAATTACTCCCATTTATCAGACCTCTACATATGTTCAAGAAAAACCAGGAGAAAATAAAGGATTTGAATATTCTAGAACATCAAACCCAACGAGAACCGCACTCGAAGATAGTATTTCATCAATTGAGTGTGGAAGATATTCAATTTGTTACGCCAGCGGAATGGGGGCTTGTGATGCAATTGTAAAATTGCTTAAACCTGGTGATAAAATAATTTCTAATAATGATGTCTATGGAGGTACTTATAGAATGTTTGAACAGGTATTTAAAAATTTCAATATCGATTTTGAATATACTGATCTTACTAATGCAGAAAATTTAGATGAAATAATATGTATTAATACAAAAATGATTTGGATAGAAAGTCCTTCAAACCCATTACTAAATATAATAGATATTAAAAAAATAAAAAGTAAAATTGAAGGCACTGAAATTCTTTTGGTTGTTGACAACACATTTGCTACCCCTGCACTTCAAAACCCCCTCAATCTTGGTGCTGATATAGTTATTCATTCCGCAACAAAATATATTGGTGGGCATTCGGATATAATATTAGGGGCGTTAATTACAAATACAAAAACAATTTATGAACAGCTTTTTCTTATTACCAAAAGTTGCGGAGCAGTTCCTGGACCTATGGACTGCTTTTTAGCACTGAGAGGAATTAAAACTCTTGATATAAGAGTTAAAAAGCATTGTGAAAACGCCAAGGCGATTAATGACTTCCTGTCTACAAGAAAAGAGATTAAAGAAATTTTTTGGCCAGGAAGATCGGAACATAAAAATCATAAAATTGCAAAAAAACAAATGAAAGACTTCGGTGGGATGATTTCTTTTAATCTCATTAATGATAATTTTAGTGATGCTGTTTCAATCATTACAAATACTAAATATTTCAAACTTGCAGAATCACTTGGAGGGGTTGAGTCTTTAATTTCTCATCCTGCCTCCATGACTCATGCTAGTATACCCAAGGAAGAAAGAGACAAAAAAAATCTTAAAGATTCGTTGATTCGATTGAGTGTAGGTATTGAAGACCAATCTGACCTAATCAATGATTTAAAAAACGCTTTAGACATGTTACACTAACTTGTTTTGAGAAAAAAGAAAAACCACTAAATATTCTATTAATTTTTTGTATTTTAATTTTTTAACTTATTGATTATCAGTTAATTAAGTGAAAAAATATTCAATTCACAAAAAAATGTTAATAACATTGAAATAAATCTTTGAAAAAAGAACAAATAACAGATTTAGGTCACAATTAATATAAAATTATTTAGTTTTTATAAAATTTACTTCCATTGTAAAAATTATTTGGAAATAAAATATAATGATACTTAAATTTGGCACTGTAATAACTAAAAAACTTTGTTATGAATAATGCTTTTAAAAATTTAGGTGATTTTATATCAGGACTAACCGGACTAGTAATGTCTTTGATTGGTCTAGGTATTGTTACTCAAATAGCTGGCTTTGAATTTGTTGATGTAATCGGTTCAATTACTGGATTTGTCGATGAATTTGCAAGCGGTGGTTTTGTAGGTTTAGTAGCCTTACTAATAGTAATAGCTTTAGCTAAAAAGTAAATTACTTATCTAATTAAAAAAGCCCACTCCATGTGGGCTTTTTTAATAATAAGGTAATTGATCAAGAATAAATTCATGAATAAAATTTTCGATTCAATAAAAAAAATAATTAAATACTGTGTAGAAATAGCAGTACCCATTCTATGTCTCGGAGTTGTTGTTCAATTAATTATTGGAGAGCCTTTACTTGGGTGGAATGTAGTTGGAAATATATCAAAGTCAATAGGTGAACTCGGTCAATCTAATTTTATTGGTGTTGCTGCGTTACTTGTTTTATATTCTTACATAAATAAATAGTACAAATATATTAGTGAGCCTCTAGCCAATCCTCACCAAAACCAATATCAACCTTAAGAGGGACTCTTGTATAATATACATTCTCCATTTTGTCTCTCACAATTTGTTCTACGATTTTTCTTTCACTATTCAGGACATCAAATACCAATTCATCATGAACCTGTAAAATCATTTTAGATTTTATTGATTTGGCTTGAAACTCTCTATCAATATTAATCATTGATAGCTTAATTAAATCTGCAGCTGATCCCTGAATTGGCATATTAACTGCATTTCTCTCGTCATGTGATCTTATAAATGAGTTTCTTGAATTTATATTTCTCAATTGTCTTTTTCTACCTAATAGTGTTTGAACATAACCATTTTTTTGCGCAAAGGAAATTTGTTCTTCTATGTAAGCTTTTAATTTGGGGTAAGTTAAAAAATATAACTTTATAAGTTCTGAGGCTTCCTTTCTTGTTAGTGTGCTTTGTTCACTAAGCCCAAATGCAGAAACACCATAGATTATACCAAAATTTACAACTTTTGCATTGGATCTCATTTCATCACTAACATCGTCTAAAGATACCTTAAAAACTTTTGACGCTGTTGATCTATGAATATCTTCACCTTTGGAGAAGGCCGCAATCATTTTTTCTTCGTTACTCAACTCAGCAATCAACCTTAATTCAATTTGTGAATAATCCGCCGCCATCAAAATGTGATCACTGTTAGATGGCACAAATGCCCTTCTTACATCTTTGCCGGAATCTTTTCTTATTGGTATATTTTGCAAGTTTGGAGAACTAGAACTTAAACGTCCTGTATTAGTAACAGTATTGTTAAATGAAGTGTGGATTTTCTTATCCTTTTGATTTATCATAGATGGCAAAGCATCTACGTAAGTATTAAGCAGTTTTTGTAGAGTTCGATAATCTAAAACTTTTTCAATTATTGGATGCTTCTTTTTTAATTTTAAAAGCTCCGTTTCATTTGTAGAATATTGTCCTGATTTTGTTTTTTTGGGTTTATCGGAAAGTTTTAGCTTTTCAAATAAAATCTCGCCCAACTGTTTAGGGGAAGAAATATTAAAGCTTATTTCGGACAAATTAAAAATTTGTGATTTAAGTAAATTAATTTTTTCATTTAAACTATTAGAGTAATTTTTAAGCGCGGTTGTATCAAGGTTAACTCCATGAAGCTCCATCTTAATTAAAACCTCAACTAATGGTTGTTCAACATTTAAAAATAAATTTTTTAGTTTGTTTGAACCAAGAAGTTCATTTTGTTTCTCGTAAATGACGGGAATCGAATTGGAAATAATGTTTAAATAGTCCACGAGGTGCGCTTGAAGACCTAACTGAGTTTTTAAAATTGGTAAATTATTTAAATTATGTCTAATAAATATATTTTCTATAGAGTGATTGTTTTCAGGGTCTATAACGTAATCCGCAATAAGAATATCAAAAAAGTTTTCTGAAAATTCAATGTTATAAATCATTAAGCATTTGAGAAATGTTTTTGAATCGTAAAAAACTTTAGTT
>PKDT01000082.1 GCA_002863085.1 Flavobacteriales bacterium | reverse complement strand
GGCGTGGCAAAAAAAGAAATTACTGATTGGGACAAATACGAAGATTATTTGATTGAGAAATTGGGTTTGGATAATCAGCTTATTAGAAGTTTTAATAGAATCGCAAAGGAAAATTTAAAAAAAGTACTATTTGTTGAGGCTGATAATTATAACATATTAAAGTCTGCGGAAATTTTAAAAACGGAGGGTCTGTGTGTTCCAATATTATTAGGAAACTCAAAATTCATTTATGATTTATGCTCGAATGAAGGAATTAATATCGAGGGAATTAAGATTATTGATGTTAAGAGTGAAGAAATGAGAGAAATGCGACATATGTATGCAGACATATATTGGAAAAAAAGAGAAAGAAAAGGGGTAACAAAAAATCAAGCTAGAAGAATTATGAGAGACAGATCGTACTTCGCCTCTATGATGATTGAAAATGGGGAAGCAGATGTTATGTTGTCAGGAAGTACGAGAAGCTACCCCGAGGCACTCAAACCTCCACTAGAAATTGTTGGTAAAAAGTCAAGCGTATTAGCTGGAATTTATATCGTTGTTACTAAAAAGGGTCCTATTTTCTTTGCAGATACTACAATCAACAAGAATCCCACCGAAGATCAGTTGTATGACATCACATTGCTTACCGCCGAAGCTGTAAAAAGGTTTGGAATTAAACCCGTGATTTCAATGCTTTCATATTCAAATTTTGGTTCATCAAGAGATACAGAAACAATAAAAATTCAAAACGTTATAAAAAAATTACAAGCTACTCATCCATCATTAGTTGTCGATGGAGAAATGCAAGCAAATTTTGCTTTGAATTCTGATAAAAGGAAAGGATTGTTCCCCTTTTCTAAATTACAAGACAAAAAAGTTAATACCCTAGTATTTCCTAACTTAGTTTCCGGGAATGTTTCTTACAAGATACTTCAGGAATTATCAAATGTTGAAACAATGGGGCCTGTTTTGCTGGGAATGAATAAATCCGTTCATATTCTTCAATTAGAAAGCAGTGTTAGTGAAATTGTACACATGGCAACAATTGCATCAGTTGACGCAAATGAAAGAAAATAAATTATGATTACATTTTTAAAAGGAAATATTATTGAAATCAGTCCAACTCATGCTGTTATTGAGTGTAACGGAGTGGGATATTATTTAAATATTTCCCTCAACACATTTACTAAATACGAAATAAATAAATCAAACATCGAATTGTTCTACACATACCTTTCAATTAAAGAGGATTCACATAGTCTATTTGGTTTTTTGGATAAAAGAGAAAGAGAATGTTTTATTTTATTATTATCGGTATCTGGTGTAGGTGCTTCAACAGCAAGAATGATATTATCATCATTAAATCCAGATGAATTAGAAAGGGTAATTGCTAATGAAGACGTCAATAGCTTAAAAAGTATAAAAGGAATTGGCCTTAAGTCAGCTCAAAGAATAATAATTGATTTAAGGGACAAAATATCGTCAACTTCAATTGATTCTACAGACCAAGCTAAGTCAAATCAAAACGTTGTCTACAAGGAATCGATATATGCACTCGAAAAATTGGGCTTTCAAATTAAAAAAACAAATAAAATAATTGATAAAATAACACGCGAAAATCCTGAATTTTCCGTTGAAGAAGTAATAAAAAGAGCTTTAAGAAATTTATAGAATTAATTTTTTGTTAAAAAACCTATTACATATTATAATTTTTTCATGTGTATTTTTGTGTTTTGAACTCAAAAGCCAAAATGGTTTTGACTTATCCAATAACCAGGTTTCTTTGATACAAAATTTACAATCTTTCTCAGACAGTTCTGATTTCGATATTGATAATAAATTGATTTTTATTTCAAATTACATTGGGGGGCATCAAATATCGCTTCCAATTTATTACTCAATAGACGAATATCGCAAATACCAATTTAATTCAAAATTTAATGAATATTGGAAACAAAAAATCAGTGGATATTCTAGCATATCTGATGTTGAAAAAGTTGGGACCAACAATCAATTGATTAATAGGGTGTTTGGTGGATCGATTGTTGATATTAAACCTCAGGGATCGGCTGAACTTATTTTTTCAGGAGTTGTCAATAAAATTGACAATCCTGCTTTGCCTGAGCAGCAAAGAAAAACAACGTCTTTTAACTTCGATGAAAGAATTCAGATGAATGTCGTAGGAACGATTGGTGACAAATTGCAGTTAAGAGCTAATTATGACACTGAAGCAACATTTGAGTTTGAAAACGAAATAAAATTAGAGTATACAGGCGATGAGGATGATATTGTAAAAAAAATAGAATTAGGTAATGTGAGCCTTCCTTTAGCTGGCTCATTAATAACAGGTGCACAAAGTTTATTTGGAGTGAAGTCCAGGTTACAATTTGGAAAGACCACATTGACTACCGTTTTTTCTGAGCAGAAAAGTGAAACTTCTTCTATTGAAATCCAAGGAGGTGCACAACTATCCGACTTTGAGCTATCGATTGATAACTATGAGTCAAATAGACATTTTTTTATTTCACAGTACTTCTACGAAAACTATAACTCAGCTATGAGTAATTTACCAATTATTAATTCACAAATTAACATCACAAAAATTGAGGTTTACATAACAAATAAAAATTCCTCAACAATCAATACAAGAAATATATTAGCTTTCCAAGACCTTGGTGAATCCCAAAATATAGGATGCGAATTAGTTGGTTTAGAATCAGCTTTCCCACCTTTTTTACCTAGTAATTCAAACAACTCCTTAAATCCTTACGGACCTTTTATAGACGACGTCGCTTTCCTAACTGGTGATTCAATAAGACAAATTAATGAAATTACTTCTGCTTTTTCCCAGTATACAACTGATGGAACTAATTTTTTCGATCAAGCTGTAGATTATGAGAAGATTGAAAATGCTAGAAGACTTTCTAACTCTGAATATACATATCACCCGCAGCTAGGATTCATTTCATTAAATCAGTCTTTGAATGCTGATGAAATTTTAGCTGTTGCATTTGAATATACTAGCGGAGGTATAACATATCAAGTTGGAGAATTTTCAAATGACATTACTGCACCAAATACTCTGATTCTGAAATTATTAAAATCCACTGTTTTAGATGTTAATCAACCCAATTGGGATTTACAAATGAAAAATGTTTATTCACTAGGTGCATATCAAATTAATCAACAGGATTTTAAATTAGATATCCTTTATGAAAACCCTGAGCTTGGTGCCCCAGTAAATTTTTTAACTGAGGGTCCCGAAGGACTTATTAATAAACCTTTATTGCAGGTTTTTAATTTAGATAATCTTAACTCTAACAATGACCCAGGATCTGACGGAGTCTTTGATTTTTTAGAGGGAATACTCATCAACTCATCCAATGGTAGAATATATTTTCCTTCCCTTGAGCCTTTTGGTTGCTATTTGAGACAAAAGTTTGAAGAAGATTGTGATTTTCCCGTTGAGAATGGTGTTGCAAACAAATATTGTTTTGACGCACTGTATGATTCTACCCAATCGGCTGCTCAACAACTAGCAGAGCTTAACAAATTCTTAATGAGAGGTCAATACAAGTCATCAATTGGTTCTGAAATTTCCTTAAACGCCATGAATATTCCCGAAGGCTCTGTGAAGGTAACCTCTGGCGGAAGAAGTTTGGAAGAAAATATTCATTACACTGTTGATTACACAATGGGAAGGGTAAGAATAATTGATGAAGGGATTCTAAGTTCTTCTGAGCCCGTTAGGATTACACTAGAAAATAATTCATTGTTCAATTTTCAATCAAAACGTTTCATGGGCGCTCATCTTGATTACACTGTTAATCAAGACTTTATAATTGGTTTAAGTGCCTTAAATTTAACTGAAAAACCACTGACGCAGAAAGCAAATATTGGTGATGAACCAATTTCTAACACAATTATTGGTTTGAACTCATCTTATTCCACTGATTCTAGATTTTTAACAACCGTGATTGATAAACTTCCTTTCCTACAAACTAAGGAAAAATCTAATATTGCAATCAATTCGGAGTTTGCTTACTTTATTCCTGGTCACCCGAAGTCTATTAATTTAGATGATACTGGCACGTCATATATTGACGATTTCGAAAATAGTCAATCTAGTATTGATATTAGAAATTTCTCGGCATGGTCTTTGTCCTCTACACCAACTGGTTCTGCAAATGATCCGTCTGGATATTTTCCAGAATCTGTATTAAATAATCAACTTGAATATGGTTTCAATCGAGCTAAGCTTGCATGGTATGTAATTGATCCGCTTTTTCAGAGAAATAGCTCAATTACTCCCTCACACATTGCTAATGATCCCAGTCAACAACAAAATAATTATGTGAGAGAGGTTTTAATCACAGAAATATTTCCGAATAAAGACATAGTTAATGGTCAACCACAAAGACTAAGAACTTTTGATATTGCATTTTACCCTGATGAGAGAGGACCCTATAACTTTGATATTAATCCTACAGTTTACTCCTCAGGTATAAACTCTGATGGCAAGTTAAACGATCCGGCCTCCAGATGGGGTGGTATTACAAGAAAAATAGAAACAAATGATTTTGAAGCTGCAAACATAGAGTTTATTGAATTCTGGATGCTAGATCCATTTATTGATAATCCAAGTCATCAAGGAGGTGACTTCTTCATCAATATTGGTAATATATCAGAGGATATATTAAAAGACTCTAGGAAAAGTTTTGAAAATGGGCTTACAATTGATGGTTCTGATAACAACATTGATACTACAGTTTGGGGTAGAATTCCTTCAATACAATCTTTAGTTAATGCTTTTGATAATGATGATGGTGCTAGAGAGAACCAAGATCTTGGTTATGATGGCCTCAGTGATCAGGATGAAAGAACTTTTACATTTGAAAATGGGGGAGTGGCAGTTTCATATCCGGAAAAAGTTCTCAGTGCTTTTGGACAAAACTCCCAAGCTTATTTAAATGCCTTTGATGATCCATCCGCAGATAATTTTTCTTATTTCAGAAGTTCTGAATTTGATAATAATGAAATATCAATACTTGACAGGTATAAAAATTACAATGGTGTCGATGGAAACTCACCTACATCAGAACAGTCCACGGAGTCTTATCCGACTTCATCTACAAATTTGCCGGACGTTGAAGACATAAATAATGATCAAACTTTAAGTGAGGTTGAAAGTTATTTCCAATATAAAATTAATTTAAAACCTGAAGAATTAGTAATTGGTCAAAATTATATAAATGATATAATTGAAAATGTTGGACCAAATAATAATGCCAGATGGATACAGTTTAAAATACCAGTTCAGTCCTATAATCAAAAAGTCGGCTCAATTCAGGACTTTAAGTCAATTAGATTTATTCGTACTTTCTTTAGCGGTTTTAATGAAAGAGTAATCTGCAGATTTGCTTCATTTGATTTAGTTAGGGGAGAGTGGAGAAGATATCTAAATGATTTTAATAATACTGATTTTGAAATTGATGATAGTAATACGCAATTTGATATTTCTGTTGTAAATTATGAAGAAAACGGTTCTCGTTTTCCTATTCCCTATGTTTTGCCACCTGGAATCCAAAGAGAAACTTATTTTGGGGCAACAAGCTTGCAACAACAGAACGAACAAGCAATGGTTTTGAAGGTTACTAACTTAAATGATGGAGACTCTAGAGCAGCTTTTAAAAATGTAAATATGGATATGAGAAATTATAAAAATATCGAAATGTACAGTCATGCTGAAGGTCTACAAGAAAACTCACTACTAGACGACTCACTAAAATTATTTGTAAGATTTGGTACAGACTATACAAGCAACTACTATGAGTATAAAATTCCTATGAAAGTAACTCAGTGGGGTGAAACCGACGCTCAACAGGTTTGGCCATTTAGTAACAGATTAAATATTCCGTTAGAACTTCTTCAAAGCGTCAAGCAAATG
Source organism: Flavobacteriales bacterium (assembly GCA_002863085.1). Classification (GTDB taxonomy): domain Bacteria; phylum Bacteroidota; class Bacteroidia; order Flavobacteriales; family TMED113. Next base: position 23,144 of record PKDT01000082.1, on the reverse strand, counting down.
AGGAACGATACAATGAGGATTAATAGTAACTTTACTTTTCAGGACATTTATGAATTTACAGACGGTAATAATACAATTTCAATCAGAGGAAATCCAAATTTAGGAAGTATAAAAACTATAATGATTGGAGTTACTAACCCTGGAACCGGAAACGGGCCAGAACAGTCTGGGGAAATTTGGGTTAATGAGTTGAGATTAAGTAATTTTAATGAAAAAGGAGGATGGGCCGCAAGAACACAACTTCGACTAAGACTTGCTGACTTTGCAAGCGTAGCATTTGCTGGATCTATGAGCACTGTTGGATTTGGAAGTCTTGAAAAAAATATTTCTCAAAGAAATTTAAATGATTCAAGAAGATATAATGTCACAGCAAGTGTGGAATTAGGTCAATTATTTCCTGAAAAATCTAACATAAAATTACCAATGTATTTTTCTGTATCTGAGTCTGTCGACAACCCTCAGTATAACCCCTTAGACCCGGACATTTTACTTTCCTCAAGTCTAGATTCTTATGAAAATCAGTCCCAGCGAGATTCGATAAAAAATATTGTTCAAGACTATACAAAGATTAAGAGCATAAATTTTACAAATGTAAGAAAGGAAAGACCATCGGGTGATAATGACACAAAAGTATATGATATCGAAAATTTCGCTTTGAGCTATGCATACAATGAAGTATTCAGTAGAAATATCAATACTGAGTATTCAATCAAAAAGGATTTAAGTGGTGGAATCGGTTATAATTTTAATACTAACCCAAAGAACATTAAGCCATTCTCAAACTCTAAATTTCTAAAAAAGTCTAAATATCTCAGGCTTATAAAAGATATTAACTTCTATTCACTTCCTAAACAATTTTCGTTTAGATCTGACTTCACAAGGTCTTACTTAGAAACAAAGATGAGAAACACTTATGATGCAAATATAGAAATCCCTGAAACATTCAGTAAGTTATTTACAATGAGTAGAATTTACAACTTGAAGTATGATTTGTCAAGATCTGTACGTCTAAACTTTTCAGCCAGAAACAGATCTGTTGTGGATGAGCCTTATGGGAAAATTGATACTAAGGACAAAAGAGATAGTTTGTTTACAAACATTTTGAGTCTTGGTAGGCCAACAGAATATCATCATAATTTTGATATTAGATATAATTTACCCTTAAGTAAAATTCCAGCTTTTAGTTGGATTAATTCTAGTATAAATTATGATGCAGGATATGATTGGCGTTCAAGTTCTCTTGCTGCAGAAGATTTTGGTAACACTATTCAAAATAATAATTCTATGAGAATCAATACGCAGTTTAATCTTTCAACTCTTTACAATAAGGTTCCTTTTCTAAAAAATTTACTAGCAACAAAACCTTCTACGAGAAATCGTGTGCCATCACGTGATAGAAGTTCAAGTCAAAATCAAAACAACAGTGATAAAAGTTCTAATAAACTGGTCAAGATTTTAGCACAGAGTATTTTTAGTCTTAAAAACTTTTCATTTTCATATTCTGAATCAAACGGAACATTTTTACCTGGATTTATGCCGGTGTCTCAGTTTTTTGGAATGAACAGCCCATTATCAAATTCAGCTCCTACTCTAGGTTTTGTTCTTGGGAGTCAAAATGATATAAGGATTCCCGCAAGTAACAAAAACTGGATAACTACCAATCCAGATATGAATAATCTGTATACAAATTCGTTTTCAAACAATTTAAATTTAAGAGCAACGGTTGAGCCTGTTAGTAGATTTAAAATCATGTTCACTGCATCTCGAAGATACACATTAAATCAAAACGAATATTTTAGAAACACTAGCACAGACCCAAATAACCCTGTGTTTGAAAGCGTAAGTAACTCACAATCTGGAAATTTTAATATATCTTTTTTGCCTATCAAAACTACCTTTGTGAATGACCGAGCTGACAATTCATCAGTACTGTTTGATAACTTTTTAAAATATAGATTTGATATTGCCCAAAGACTTAATCCAAATCAAAACTTTCAATCTGGCACTAACAATTACCCTGTGGGTTATGGTCCTAATTCTCAAGACGTAATGATTCCAGCATTTTTGTCTGCTTACTCAGGAGTCAAGCCCAATAACCAGTCTTTAGATAACTTTCCAAAAATTCCCATGCCCAACTGGAATATAAATTTTAATGGATTTACTAAAATTCCATGGATAAAAAGGTCTTTTAAAAATGTAAGTTTGAGTCATAGCTATCGATCCACTTATTCAGTCGGGTCCTTTGTAAGTAATATGTCTTTTGGTGAACAAATATTTGACTTAAGCAATAATTATATTCCAGAATTTCAAATAGATCAAGTTAATATAACTGAGCAATTTGCCCCGTTATTTAAAATTGACTTAACAATGAAAAACAGTATTACTTCTCGATTTGAATATAAAAAAGATAGAACGGTTAGCTTAAGTTTATCTAATAGTCAGATAACGGAGGTTAAAGGATATGAATATGTCCTAGGTTTAGGGTATCGTGTTCAGGGAGTTCAACTTTTGTTTAATGCTGGTGGTGGTCAACAAAATGTAAGTAGTGACTTAGACCTCAGAGCAGATATATCAATCAGAAATAACAAAACAATAATTAGAAGAATTGAAGAACAAAGTAATCAACCTACGTCTGGTCAGTCTTTGATAACATTAAAATTTACAGCTGACTATGTAGTGAATAACCGAGTTAATTTAAAATTGTTTTATGATCAGGTGGTGACAGACTATGTTGTTTCATCTTCATTTCCTACTTCCAACACAAATGTTGGAGTAAGTTTAAGATTCACATTAATGTAAATAATAATGGAAAAAATACAAATGGTTGACGTCGTTTCGATGTATAACAGACATTCAAAAGAAATTGATAGAAAAATTAAATATTTAATTAATAAAGGTAGTTTTATTCAGGGTAATGAGGTCATAGGTTTTGAAGAAAATTTATCAAAATTTTTAAAATCTAAACACACCATTTCTTGTGGAAATGGAACAGACGCTCTATACATCGCTTTAATGGCTCTAGATTTGAAACCAGGGGACGAGGTAATTGTTCCTTCATTCACATTTATTTCTACTGTTGAGGCTGTATGCTTATTAGGACTCAAGCCTGTATTCGTAGACATTAATCCTAATACATTTCTTATTGATGTAGAAATGATTGAAAATTCAATCACTGAAAAGGTCAAAGCTGTAATACCTGTACATCTTTTTGGTCAATGTTGTGACATGGTTGAAATTTTGAGAATCTCAAAGCAGTATAATATATATGTAATTGAAGATGCTGCTCAGTCAATTGGATCATCTTGTGTAATAAGCGATAAACTAAATAGAAAATTTTCAGGAACCATTGGACACATCGGAACAACTTCATTTTATCCATCAAAAAACCTTGGAGCATTTGGTGACGGAGGAGCAATTTTTACTCAAAACAAGGCTCTTGCCAAAAAGATTAAATTAATCTCAAACCATGGTCAAAATAAAAAATATAGTCATCAAATTGTTGGACTTAATTCCAGATTAGACTCTATTCAAGCCGGAATCTTAAATTGTAAATTGAAATATTTAGTTTCTGATAATAACAAAAGATTTAATGTCGCAAAAAAATATAATGAATTACTATCTGATTTAGATTGGATCACATTACCAAAAAAAACTGAAAAAAGTGACCATATTTTTCATCAATACAGTATATTATTAAGCGAAAAAGTGAACAGAACGAGATTCCAAAAATACCTCAGTAGAAATAAGGTTCCTACAATGATATATTACCCCATCCCGGCACATAAACAAAATGCTTACAAAAAGTTTGCGATAAAAAAACTCTCAGTTTCTGAATCAATTTCAAAGAATATAATATCATTACCAATTCACCCGGTTTTAAAAAATAGCCAAGTTAAATACATATGTGATCTAATAAGAAATTTTAAATAGTCATGAAAAATAAATTGTCTATAGCTTTATTTACCTATGACTTTCCTCACAAAAAAACTTTAGATTTTATTGATGTTATTTATAAGAATAATTTCAGGATATCACTTATCTTGGCAGCCAAATATGTCAAAATAAAAAAAACCAAGAGATTTATTGAACTGGATAAGAAGAAACAAAAAACTTCAACTCGTCAAATTGCTAAAACTAAGCAAATACCATATCACGTAGTTGAACATAACAGCCAATATTCAATCAAACTATTAAATCAATTCGATATAAACTTCGGAATTATTTCTGGTGCTAGGATTTTAAATAAAAATGTTATTGATCAAATTAAATACGGAATTTTGAATATTCATCCTGCTCTCATTCCTGAAATTCGTGGACTAGATTCGGTCTTATGGTCAATAGAAAAAAATATACCCATTGGAGTTACTGCTCACCTTATTGACGAACACATTGATATGGGCACTATAATAAAAAGAGATAAAATAAATATTGAAATAAGTGATGATTTTAACACACTCACAAAAAAAAACTATGATTTACAACTCAAAGTATTAGCAATAAGCTTAATTTTGATTTCCAAAAAAAAATTGCATGATAAGCATAATTTTAAAAGAAAAAATTACAATACTTATATGCTTTTTGAAAAGCAACGACAAGTTATCGGTAAGTTAAGAAACTATATTAAAATGAATTCATAAATGGGTGATTTAGTTAATTTTGGCATTGTAGGTTTAGGTCATATTGGTTTGAGACATGCCAAGCACGTAGTTGAAAATAAAAGGGCTCTTCTCAAATCAGTATGTGATATTTTACCTATTCAAAACTTAGATATTAGCACACACAAGATTGCTTTCCATTCAAATTATTTAGATATGTTAAATGATGATGAAGTCGATGTTGTAAATATTTGTACCCCAAACTATTTACATGCGTCAATGGCAATTGATGTTTTGAAATCGGGAAAACATGTATTAATTGAAAAGCCAATGGCACTTTCAACAATTGACTCAAAAAAAATCATAGAAACTTCAAAAAAAGAAAATAAATTAGTCTTTTGCGTAATGCAAAATAGATTTTCTCCGACCATTGAATGGCTTAAAAAAATTGTTACAGAAGGTAATTTAGGTAAAATAAAAATGATTTCTGTCAATTGTTTTTGGAATAGAAATAACGATTATTATCAAAAAAGTAATTGGCACGGATCTCTTGAAAAAGATGGTGGTCCTCTATTTACTCAATTTTCTCATTTCATTGACGTCATATTTTGGTTATTTGGAACAATTAAATATGTAGATACCAATTTCTATAATTTTAATAAAAAAAAATTCATTGAATTTGAAGACTCTGGAATTGTCAGATTAGATTTTCAAAATGATATCAAGGGAATTATTCAATATTCAACTGCAATTTGGAATAAAAATTTTGAAAGTAGTATCACTGTAATTGGAGATAGAGGTACAGTAAAAATTGGTGGCCAGTATATGGATGAATTATTATATTGTGATATTGAAAATTATAAGGCCCCAAAGTTTGAAAACAAAATTTTCTGTAATGACTATGGTACCTATAAAGGTTCTGCTTCTAATCATGATAAGGTTATTGACAATGTCATTAGTGTTTTGAAAGACAAAAAAAGTATTAATACAACAGCATTAGACGGACATAATGTTGTGAAAATTATAGAAAAAATTTATTTAAATAGAAATTAATTAATTTTAAAATATGGAAACAAAAAACCTAAAATATACAAAAAATCACGAATGGATATTAATTCAAGGTAATACAGCTTTAGTAGGAATTACAGATTATGCTCAAGGAGAACTTGGTGATATTGTTTTTGTTGATGTAGATTGCGTTGGTCAATCTCTCACTCAAGATGACGTTTTTGGCTCAGTTGAAGCTGTTAAAACAGTGTCTGATTTATACATGCCTGTTTCAGGAAAAGTATTAAGTTTTAATACTGATCTAGAAAATTCCCCTGAGCTAATAAATAATTCTCCATATGATAAAGGATGGATTATAAAACTAGAAATAGATTTAGATAATCTTAACAATGAATTATTATCTCTTGAGGAATACAATAATTTGATTGGCAAGAATTAAATTTTTTAATGTTTGTTCTACTAGAGACTTTTATGTAAATTTGCATTCCTATGATTTTTAAAAAAAACCCAAAATTTGATTTAGAGAAAAAAAGAAGTTATTTCACTCAAATTGGATTAGTTGTTTCAATAACAATAGTTATAATTGCATTTGAGTGGAAAACCTATGATCAAAAAACATCAAGCTTAGGTTCTCTAGACATGTTTGAGCTTGAGGAGGAAATAATTCCTCTAACTGAAAAAGAACTCAAACCACCACCACCACCACCACCACCACCACCCAAGATTACAATCGTTGAAGATGATATTGTAATCGAAGAAGAGCTTGAGATTGAAGATTCCGAAATTGAGGAGGATGAATTCATTGAAATTCTTGAAGAAGAAGAAGAAGAGGAGTTATTTAATTTTGCTGTTGTTGAACAGCAGCCAATTTTTCCTGGCTGTTCGGAAAATGCATCCAAGGATGAAAATTATATTTGTTTTCAACGTGGTATTGGTCAACATATCAAAAATAATTTTGAATATCCTGCTATTGCAAAAGAGATGGGAATTAGTGAAAAAATATTTGTTGAGTTTGTGATCGATAAGTCTGGTAACATTGCCTCATCACGTGTCGTCAGAGGGGAAGACAAACACCTAAGACAAGAGGCCATGAGATTGGTAAATTCAATTCCAAAGATGACACCAGCTAAACAAAGAGGCAAGCCTGTTTCTGTTACATTTACATTGCCAATTAATTTTAGTCTACAGTAATAAAGATAATTTTTTGCGTTTTATGAAAAAGGTTTTAGTTACAGGTGGTGCGGGTTTCATTGGCTCTAACTTAGTTGATAGTTTAATAAATCAAGGATATAATGTTTCAATTATTGATAATCTATCTACAGGTTCCGAGTCAAATCTTAATGATAAAGCAACATTTTATAACTATGACCTCTCAAAAATAAGCCAGAAAAAATTATTAGAAATTTTGGAAGAAGTTGAATTCGTATTTCATTTAGCTGCTCTTGCAAGGGTTCAACCATCAATATTAAACCCAATGCCCTACCACGATGCAAATACAACTTCAACCCTTAACCTTTTAAATGCATCTCACAAGTCTAATGTTAAGAGATTTATTTACAGTGCAAGTAGTTCATGTTATGGTAATTCCGATAAAGTTCCGCAAAACGAATCAGACCCAATTAATCCACTCTCACCCTATGGTCTTCAGAAATATGTTGGCGAATTATACTGTAAACTTTACAGTCAAATTTATGATCTAGACACAGTTTCACTTAGATATTTTAACGTTTATGGAGAACGAATGAGTCTTTCTGGTGCATATTGTCTTGTAACTGGTATTTTTGCTAGACAAATGCAACAAGGCCTACCATTAACAATAACCAACGATGGAAATCAACGTCGTGACTTTACTTATGTTGGGGATGTAGTTGATGCAAATCTAATTGCAGCAAAACATAAGCAAAAATTAAATGGTGAAGTTTTTAACATAGGTAACGGCAAAAATTTCTCTATCAATGATGTTGCAGACATGTTTGGTGGTAAAAAAGAGTATGGTGAATTAAGAACTGAACCATTTGAAACATTAGCAGATAATAGTAAAGCTAGAAAGATTCTTGGTTGGAAACCTAATGGGGACTTATCTAGTTGGATTAACAAATTTAAATTTGAACTTGGCATATGAAGAAAATAGGAATTATTGGCCGTGGATTTGTTGGGTCAGCTGTAGAATTTGGGTTTTCCTCTCAAACAGGTTGTAATGCTGAAATTAAGGTATACGATAAAAATATAAAACTATCTCAAGATGGACTAAGCGACACGGTGAATAGCTCTGATTTTATTTTTTTATCTGTTCCAACTCCTTCAAATTCAGACGGGAGTATAAACTTGGAAATAATTGAAAGTGCCTTAGAAGAAATTAGCAATGTCAATAAAAGATCAGATAATATTATTTTGATAAGGTCCACAATCGTTCCCGGCACAACCAGAGCTTTTCAACAAAAGTTTAAAAATCTAAACTTTGTTTTTAACCCTGAGTTTTTGACAGAAAGATCTGCAAAATTTGATTTTATAAATCAATCTAGATTTATTCTTGGTGGAAATAATAAGCTAACCTCAAAAGTCGCTAGCTTGTATCAGTGGAGATTTGGAAAGTCAATCCCTGTAATACAAACCAACTTTGAAACGGCAGAGCTCATTAAATATATGAATAATTGTTTTTTTGCTGCCAAGGTTTCATTTTTAAACGAAATGAAAATATTAGGTGAGAAAGTGGGCGCAGATTGGGATACATCTGTTGAGGGATTTGTCAGAGATGGTAGAATTGGTCATTCGCATCTGTCTGTTCCTGGACCAGACGGCATGCTTGGCTTTGGTGGAAGCTGTTTCCCCAAAGATATTCAGGCTATCATAAATTTTGCGGAAAAGCACGGCGTAAAGCTCAATACTTTAATTGGAGCATGGGAAACAAATCTAGACGTTAGGCCTGAAAAAGATTGGGAAAAATTAAAGGGAAGATCTGTTGTCTGATTTGTGTAATTAATTTAAATCATTTTGAAAACATACATTGAACTCATAAAACCTAGGCTTTCGGCCACGGTAATATTTTCTTCTTTCGCTGGCTATTTACTGGCCTCCACGGAACAAGATTATTTGCTATTATCAAAACTTTTGATTGGTGGTTTATTTTTGGTTGGTGCCTCAAATGGTCTTAACCAAGTTTACGAAGTCAATACTGATGCTTTGATGACAAGAACCAAAAATCGACCATTACCCACTAAAAGAATATCGATAACTTCAGCATTTATTTTTTCACTTGTTTTGGGTTTGATTGGTGTTTTTTTTCTTTTTACAATAAATTTGAGATGTGCTTTTTTTGGAGCACTTTCCTGTCTTATTTATGTCATAGGTTACACACCATTGAAAACTAGTACCCCTATTTCGGGCTTCATTGGTGCTTTCCCTGGTGCAATGCCGTTTATGTTGGGTTGGGTTGCCGTATCAAATCAATTTACTCTCGAGACAGGAATATTATTTGCTATTCAATTTCTATGGCAATTTCCACATTTTTGGTCTATTGCTTGGTTAAGATTTGATGATTACATGAAAGCCAAAATTCAGTTACTTCCCTCTGGTCAAAAAGATCATAAATCAGCTTTTCAAATTGTTTTTTATACTTTTTGGCTGTTACCTATCTCTGTTTCCCCTCTATTATTAGAATATTTTAATATCAACTCTACATTAGATTTGTCGTTGATTGGATCAATACTTATAATTTCGTTGGGATTAATTTTTTTTATTAAGTCTTTAAAGTTGTTAAAAACAAAATCAGACAGTGATGCAAAAAAATTAATGATTTGGAGCCTAATTTACTTGCCTTTTTTGCAAATAATTTACATAATGGATAAATTTGTATAATAAAATCACCAAAATGAGTACTCACCAAAAAATAAACAAAGCTAAAGACAATTTATTAATGATTTCTATGTTCAGTATCGTTATGCTGTTTGCAGGATTAACAAGTGCATACATAGTTTCGAAAGGAGCTCTAGATACTAAGTGGGACGTAATCAAGCTGTCTAACATGTTTTACTTCAGCACAATATGTATTATATCCAGTAGTGTTTTTGCTCAGCTCGCATTAAATAGCTCAAAAAATGATAATTATGTCCAAATTAGTAGATACCTTTTAGTAACGATATTTCTTGCTTTTCTTTTCTTTATGTTCCAGACACTAGGCTGGAGATCTTTGGTTTTGGATGATAAATTTTTATCAGGTAATAATGTTTCGTCATCTTACATATATGTACTAACAATCACACATTTTCTTCATGTAATAGGTGGAGTATTGGCTCTCATTTGGATTTATGTAAAGTCACTAAGCAGAACTTATGACAAGTTAAATTTCCAAGGTCTCAAACTTGGGGTTCGATTTTGGCACTTTCTAGGATTTATTTGGCTTTATTTATTTTTATTTTTAATAATATTTAATTAAAATTAATTTTGATTAATTAAATTTGTGTAAACCTGAAATAATTCATGCAAAAAACATTAGCTGATAAAAATCATTGGGGTGGAGCATCAAGACCACTAGTTGCTAGTTATGGAAAGTTAATGATGTGGTTCTTTTTAATGACAGATGCTTTAACCTTTTCTGCGTTTTTGGGTGCATATGGCTTTCAACGTTTTGTTCATTCTGAATCCTGGCCTATTGCAGACGAAGTTTTTAATCACTTCCCGTTTATTCATGGAGAATATCCAATGTTTTTTGTTGCTTTGATGACCTTCATTCTGATTATGAGTTCTGTGACGATGGTTCTTGCTGTTCATTATGGACATAAAATGGATAAAAAGAAGGTTGTATTCTGGCTTGGCCTGACAATAATTGGTGGTTTAATCTTTTTGGGATCCCAAGCTTGGGAATGGTATCACTTTATTCACGGGACCTATAAAGGCGCATTAATGGGGGCTGACGGATCAATTGCACACTATGTTGCTGGATCAACTCAAGAAATTATTAGACATGGTAAAGTTCTCAGCGGTGACGTTGCGGCTAGCTTTATCGCTTCTGCTAACGAGATTTATGGAGCAAATCTAATTTTTAATGAGTATGGACATCCCTTATTTGCAAACTTTTTCTTTTTCATAACTGGATTTCATGGATTCCATGTATTTTCAGGTGTTGTTATTTTAGTAGTAATTTTTATCAACGTAATTAGAGGAACCTATGAGAAAAGAGGTCATTATGAAATGGTTGAAAAGGTTGGACTTTACTGGCACTTTGTAGATCTAGTTTGGGTTTTCGTATTTACATTTTTCTATTTAGTTTAAATTATGGCAAAATCTGGCTCAACACGTAAAATTTGGATTGTTTTTTGGATCTTATTTGTACTTACAACAATTGAAGTGATTTTAGGAATTTTTAAACCACAGCTTCTTACACAAAACTCAATCATAGGTGTGACCCTTTTAAATCACATTTTTATAATATTAACTCTATTTAAAGCGTATTATATAGTTATGACGTTCATGCATCTAGGTGACGAAAAAAATCAGTTGCAATTTTCGATTGTAGCTCCGATGTTTGTTCTTGTCCCATATTTGTTATTCATTCTTTTGGTTGAAGCATCTTTTCATGGTGCAATAGGATAAAGTAATCACTATGAAGTCGTTAAAAAAATGGATAATATTATTTTTGATTTTGATCTTTCCATACATAGTTGTTCAAATTATTGAAAAGTCAACTCACAATATTCTTACCCTTGGATATGTTGAAAATAGAACACTCGAACTTGATACTCTTGGAAATATCATTGAGATTACCGATAGCTTAAAAGTTCCAGATTTTAATTTATACAATCAAGATGGTGTGCAAATTTCAAACTCTGATCTGTTGGGTAGCAATTACATTGTTAATTTTTTCTTTACCAATTGCCCAACAATTTGTCCAACGACAACACTCAACTTGATTGAATTGCAATCCCGTGTGGCTAAATTTGATATAAAAAATTTTAAAATCCTTTCAATTTCCGTTGATCCTGAAAATGATACCCAGGAAGTTTTAAAAAACTATATTAGTTCAATGGATATTGATTCGTCTAATTGGCACTTTCTTACTGGCTCTGTTGATGAAATATATGATCTTGTACAATCTGGGTTTAAACTTTCTGTTGGAAAAGATAGCTCGTCTCCCGGTGGAGTATATCATTCCTCAAATATTACTATTGTTGATTCAAAAGGATACATCAGAACTGGTCTTGATAAAAAGAAAAATGTAAAATATGTGTATGATGGAACGTTATTCAGTGACGTAAAGCTTCTTGTTGGAGAAATTCAGAGACTTAGCAACACTAATTTTAAAGATAATTATGAAATTTACAAGAAATGAGATTTAGACACTTTTTAGTTTTATTGCTTTTTATCATTGGTTTGTCGACGTCCTTCGCTCAATGCGCAATGTGCAGAGCTGTTGCCGAGTCTAGTAGAGAGGGAGGTTCGTCAATAGCAAATGGTTTAAATACAGGTATTCTATATCTTATGTCATTCCCTTACGTTTTGTTAATAATCGGCATTCTTTCATTATTATATAAACGAAATAATTAATACAAAAATTCATGTCATCAATTTTATGTATTGAAACTAGTTCTAGGAACTGTTCGGTTTCCATTTCTGAGAAAAAAAAACTCTTAGCCTTTTTTGAAGAAATTGAAGAAGGCTATTGTCATAATGAAAAATTACATGTTTTGATCGATAGGGTCATTAAGAAATGTAAATATGATTTTGGTATGATTAATGCAGTTGCTGTAGGTCTTGGACCAGGTTCTTACACAGGCCTAAGGATTGGTTCTGCATCATCAAAGGGAATTTCATTTTCTCTAGATATCCCTGTAATTGGAGTTGGAACACATGAAACTTTGTTGAGAGGTTTTATGAGAAATCAAAATAAGATGTTGAATTTTGATATCTACTTTACGGTAATTGATTCCCGTATCGGGGAGGTTTACATTTCAAAATATGATTCTTTGGGCAATGAAAAGATTAAACCCATGGCTTGTGTTGTCAAAGAGTTTCCTTTTTTGAGACACATAAAAAATAAAAGGGTGTGTTTTGTCGGTAATGGGTTACAAAAAATAAAGGATTTTTTAGGTAGTCAGAAAAACGTTAGATACTACGAAATGCTTCCTTCATCGCAATATATGAACGAGATAGCGTATGGCAAATTTTTGAAGAATGATTTCATTGATTCAGCATATTTTGAGCCACTCTACATGAAGCAATTCATACCATCCTAAATTTATTTTTCAGCAAAATATTTAAAAAAATATGGTATTGTTTCAATTCCTTTGTAAAAATTAAAAAGTCCGTAATGTTCGTTTGGTGAATGAATCGCATCAGAGTCTAAACCAAATCCCATGAGAATCGATTTTAACCCTAGTTCACTTTCGAAAAGAGCCACAATAGGAATACTTCCGCCACTTCTCACTGGTATTGGTTCTTTCCCAAATGTTTTATTCATTGCTTTACTTGCAGCCTTATAACCTTTCTCGTTCAAAGGGGAGACATACGGTTCACCACCATGGTGTGGAGTAACCTTTACCTTTACTCCTGCAGGTGCAATACTTTCAAAATATTTTTTGAATAATTTAGTAATTTCATCTGAGGATTGGTTAGGCACAAGACGCATTGATATTTTTGCATAAGCTTTAGAAGCAATTACTGTTTTTGCACCTTCACCTGTGTATCCGCCCCAAATTCCGTTTACGTCAAGAGTCGGCCTTATTGAATTTCTCTCCATTGTTCTATATTCCTTTTCTCCAAGGACGTCCTTTATATCTAACTCTTCTTTATATTTTTCTATGTTAAAAGGTGCTTTTGCCATAATTTCTCGCTCTGACTTTGAAAGTATTTCAACATTATCATAAAAGCCGGGTATGGTAATTTTTCTTTTTTCATCATGAAGTGATGAAACCATGTCACATAAAATATTTATTGGATTAGCGACAGCTCCACCGTATAGTCCTGAATGTAAATCTCTATTGGGTCCAGTTATTTCAACTTCAACGTAGCTTAGTCCTCTCAGTCCAGTTGTAATTGACGGAGTGTCATTAGAAATTATTCCAGTATCAGAAATCAATATTACGTCTGAGGATAGAAGTTGTTTATTATTTTTCACAAAAATTTCAAGATTTTCAGAACCAATCTCTTCCTCTCCTTCAATCATAAATTTAACATTACAACAAAGTTCGCCAGCTGAAATCATGGATTCTACTGCTTTGACATGCATAAAAAATTGGCCTTTGTCATCACATGCACCTCGAGCGTAAATTTTCTCATTTCTAATTTCAGGTTCGAAAGGCTTTGATTTCCATAAATCAATTGGATCAGGAGGCTGTACGTCGTAGTGTCCATAAATCAATACAGTTGGTAAATTTGAATCAATAATTTTTTCTCCATAAACTATAGGAAATCCGTCAGTTTCAAATAGTTTACAATTTGTTAGTCCAATCTTTTCAAGATTGTTCCTAACCATTTCGGCTGTTGCTACTACATCCTTGGAATATTTGGGATCAGCACTTATTGACGGTAGTCTTAGTAGTTGAAAAAGTTCTGATAAAAATTTTTCTTTGTTATCTCTAATATATTTTTGAGTATTAATCATGTTTTTTAAAATAATGTGGTTCAAATTTGCTATTTATAATGTAAATTTAGTATTTTATAAGCAAATTCTTTATAGAAAAGCACTGATATAATTAATAAATAAAACCTAAATAAGTTATTATGATTTTGAGATTTTTAGCTTTATTTTTTATTATTCAAACTGTGAATGGCTATGCCCAAATCGTAGTTTCAAATAACCCACCAATGAACACAGAGGAATATATAGTCAATAATGTTTTGTTGGGTGATGACTTAAATACATCAAATTATTCCTCGGTTGGCTTTGCAAACGGTATTGGTTACTTCGACGGATTTAATTCAAATATTGGATTTGATGAGGGCGTTGTTCTGTCAACAGGTGGTATAGAATTTGTTTCGAACGGATTTGGAGCAGGATCAGGTGTCAGCGGTGACTCAGATCTTGAGCTTGCCCTCAATGCAATTAATTTAAATTGGAATGTAAATAATGTAACTGTATTAGAATTTGATTTCGTTGCAGAATCTGAATCTGTTGCTTTTAACTATGTCTTTGGTTCCTCAGAATATACAAGTTACACTTGTACACAGTATAATGATATATTTGGATTTTTCCTTAGTGGCCCAGGGATTGAAGGTCCATATAGTAATAATGGGATTAACCTAGCCTACATACCAGATCCCAATAACCCAGGACAGTACACAACTACTCCTGTGGCTGTAAATACCGTCAACTCTGGTTCTCCAACTGGTGGTGGTAATGCACAAACCTGCGCTGATATTGATCCTAACTGGCAAGACTACAGCGTATATTGGATTGACAATTCAGCCCAAACCACTGTTTTTGGTATTAACGGCTTCACAACACCTTTTGTTGCAGAATACAATGATTTAGTCTGTGGTGAAACATACCACATAAAACTTGCAATTGCTGATGCATCAGATAGTGCACTTAACTCAGCAGTCTTTATCGAAGCAAATAGTTTTGTTAGCCCATCGGTTGTAGTAAACCCAATTTCAAACATAGATGGGCCTGATTTATTCAACGACCCACTTGCAATCTATGAAGGGTGTGCTGCTGCGCAACTTGAATTTACAGCAACTCAAAATACAGATTACGACATTGTATTAGAGGTTTTATTTGATGGAGACGTTGATTACGGTACAGATTTCGTTATCTCTTATAACGACGGTAATACACTTGAGGAATGTATAAATAATGAAGGTGAAATTTCTCAGTGTGTTACAATACCAGCTGGTCAAAACACATTATACTTAAATATACAGGCATTCTATGATGATGATGAGGAAAATTTAGAAAATTTGAATGTGACAATTAATGCTATTGACGGATTGTGCCAACAAGCGGACCTTGCTGTTTCAGAAATATTTTTCAACCTATATGACCAAATAGAAATCACTGTTGACCCTGGAAATCCGCCGGTAATAGAGTGTTTTGGCGATCAGGTGTTTTTACAACCTGCTAATGTCTCGGGTGGTTACATAGGCGATAGTGGGAACTATTCATACGAGTGGTTTGATATTAATGGAGATTTCATAAGCTCAGAAGCTTCTCTCCAAGTTAACTCCGAAAATGCTTCAAATTACCAACTAGTTGTTTCTGATGATTGTCAGGATCAACAGGTTGAAACAAGTTTTTCTGTTGAGGTAATTGATTATTTAGATATTGAAATGAATCATCCAGACTTGGTAGCTTGTTATTCTGATATTGTCTCGGTCAACCCTGTAGTTACTGGTGGTTCAGGTAATTTTTCATATGTTTGGCCCGATGATCCAAATCCATGTAATTGTGAATCATACGACTTCGTTTTTGAATCTCAAAATGGCGAGAACCAATCAGTAGAATTTCAAATAATTGATGAATGTACTTCTTTAGTTTATGATTTTTCAATCCCCATTCAACTTCAAGAACTTTTAGCACCTTCCGGTAGTTTTAACGTTGTTGGAAGTCAGTTTTGTCCAGGCGATGAGTTAACCTTATCACTAGACATTGATGGTGAGTCGACCTACAGTTATGATTGGGTAAATCTAAATTCATCTGAAAGCTTCATAGAAAATACTGCTTCAATTTCACCACAAGAAAATTTTGAATATGATGTTGCAGTTATTGATGAATGTAATAACAATGAAACTTTGTTCTCTTACACTTTAGAGACACCCGTTTATCCTCCGCCATCTTTTGATTTGTCCGATTTTACGGGCTGTGTAGGTCAAGAAATTGAAATTAGTGTTGAAAACCTATTTGCGCAAGGAGTGACAGATGCAAATGATTTAAGCCAATATAGTTTTTTGTGGTCAACTGGTGAGACTAGCCCCACAATAAACGTCATTGTTTTGGAAAACGAGACTAGCTATTCTGTTGAAATAAGTGACTTGTGTGGTAACGTAAGTGCTCCACAACAAACCTTGATTAGTGCGTCAACACCACCGCCACCACAATTTACTTTTGAATATACAGCAGATGGTCATCAGTTTTATACATCGCCTTCGGAAATATTTTCTGATTTTAACTGGGATTTTGGTGATGGTAATTTTTCTGATGAAATTGAACCCTTACATTTTTTTGAACAAGAAGGAGATTACTATGTGACTTTAACGGCTTCGGATGATCTTGGATGTCAAAATAGCTCTATTCAGATTATTAATATTTTTTCTAATTTGTTGTTCTATTCACCTAACGTTTTTTCACCAAATGGAGACGGTGTTAACGATGTATTTAACATAAGTGTTGTTGGTCAAGATGATTTTGAGCTGATGATTTTTGACCGATGGGGAAATCAGTTGTTTACTACTACTGACCCTTACGAGGGATGGGATGGTACATACCAAAATGGCCAAGAAGTTCCACAAGACGTATATATGTACAAGGTTTTTATGAGCAATCCAAGTGTAGGGGAAAAGGTTGAGCAAGGAAAAGTATCAATTATAAAATAACTTGCATGAGAGTTTATTTTATAAAACATATTCTTTTTTTAATCATGCTGATAGTCTCTTTTGAGATGCATTCCCAAATTGCAACAACAAACAATCCCCCTTTTAATAATGAAGAAGCAGTTGTAACTAATGTTCTTTTGGGACAAGGTATCGTTGCAAATAATTTTAGTTCAATTGGTTTTCAAAATGGGATAGGTTATTTTGATGGATTTAATTCTAATATTGGTTTTGATGAGGGGGTAATACTCTCTACCGGAGGATTGGAAATGGTCACCAATGGTTTCGGTATTGGGTCTGGAGTGGCGGGTGATCCAGACTTAGAGCTTGCACTAAATGCAATCAATCTTACCTGGCCGGTTAATAATGTTACAGTACTCGAGTTTGATTTTGTGGCCGAGTCCGAAACAATGGCATTTAATTACGTTTTTGGTTCTACTGAATATACGTCTTTTACTTGCTCAAGTTACAATGATATTTTTGGCTTTTTCCTGAGCGGACCTGGAATTAATGGCCCATACTCCAATAATGCAATAAACTTAGCTTACATCCCAGATCCAGAAGGGAATGTAAACTATGAAGATTGGTTGAATAATAACAATGGATTATATACAAATACCCCTGTTGCTGTAAATACAGTAAATGCGGGTTCTCCAGTGTATACTGATAACCCAACCTGTGATGCAATAGACCCAGATTTTGAGTCTTACAACATTTTTTGGATTGATAATGATTATGCTGGCGCGGGATGGGATGGCCCTAACACACCTCCAGCACCTGAGTTTACTGTATCAGGTGTCACAGGCTTTACAACACCTCTTACAGCTGAATATAACGATCTCATATGTGGTGAAACTTATCACATAAAACTAGCTATTGCCGATGCCGCTGATGGAGCTTTAAATTCAGCAGTTTTCCTAGAGGCTAATAGTTTTGCGAGTCCTGAGGTTGAAATTAGTACAGTTCCTAATACAGAACTGGGCTTGGTTCTAGATGTTGAAAACGGAGTTTTAGAGGGCTGCGGAGAAGTGGCAATTCAATTTGACAGAGGAGGTGACCTAAGTATGGATTTAAACGTTGTTTTAGAATATTCTGGAGATGCAACATATGGAGTAGATTATCAGGAACTGCCAACGGAAATAACTTTGCCAGCTTTTCAAGAGCAGTTTATTTTACCAATAACTGTCTTTTATGATAATATCGATGAAGCACAAGAACTTTTAAATATCACAATTTCAGGAGTTCCTGTGGCATGTGAAGAGGTTACAGTTCAAGACATTGAGATAATAATTCTTGACCAAAACGAACTGGTTGTAGATGTTCCTAGCCAGTTTAACATAAACTGTACAGGTAGCGCACTAATTGATGCAACGATTTCTGGTGGTTACCCACCTTATAATTACACATGGTTCGATGATGTTGGTAATATTATTGCTTCTGGCGAATTAGAATCTGAGGGAATTGTTTCAATTGACGAGAATCCGGATGAAACAACAAATTATTCAATTGTTGTTACTGACGATTGCTTGGATCAAATAATTGATGAGTCTTTTGTTGTTGTTGTTGAAGATGAAATTCTTAGTGCTACATTAATTGAGCAAGACATTATAATATGTGAAGATGATTTATCTACTATTTCATTGGAAGCTACAGTCATTGGAGGTGTTCCAGATTACTCCTACACGTGGTTTTACGAGGGAGTTGTAATTTCTAATGCTCAAGTTTTAGATGAAGTTCCGGGGGAGGGATTATTTCAATTAATTGTTGAGGAGGCTTGTGGAGCAATTGCTGCTGATGAAGTTGAGATAACTTTTATAGAATTATCCCCTTATGTTGAAGTTGTTTCAAATGAGCTGATAAATCCTCAACTAATTCCCGAAGGATGCTTTCAAAGCTACTTGCAATTTACTTCTCAAACTGATAATATAGTTGATACATTTCTTGAATTTGAGATTTCGGGAAGTGCCAGTATTGATGATTTTATAATATCAAGCAATGTAACCATTCTTGCTGGAGAGCAAGTTGCACTTGTTCCAATCTCTGTCATTTCTGATAATTTAGATGAGGGGGTTGAGGAAATAGTTTTTAATTTTCCATTTGTTGATGATTGTTCTGGATTTCCAAATCAACTTACAGTTCAAATATATGATCCTGCTGATTTAAATGTTGAATTAGGCGAAGATATAAATTTGTGTGAGCAGGACGTAGCTGGTGGTGTAATTCAAGGTTTTTACAATGGCGGGCTTGGAAATATTAATTATGGATGGTTTTATGATGGAGAGTTAATCTCCAGCAATATTGATTTGCCAACTATTAATTTACAGCAAGGTAATTATACTTTCTTGGCTACTGATGAGTGTGGAAATGAAGTGTCTGAAGATATAATGTTTTCCATTACTTACCTTACTCCAACTGTTACTATAACCTCAAATGATTTTGCTGATCCACAAGAGTTATATGAGGGCTGTGGTTCTAGTACTTTAACATTTGAGATGCCTTATCCATTTCCTGTAGATACAACATTTTATTTTGATATTTTAAGTAACGGCGCATTTGTAAATGGAATTGATATAGAGCAAATTGAAAATTTTGTTCAAGTTCCCGCTGGTGATTTGACCGTTGATGTTGAGCTAATTCCAATTTTGGACGCACTGAGTGAAAACACTGAATATATTTCTTTTGAATTCCCATTTGCAACAAACTGTTCTCCACAAAATTCAATTGATGTTCAAATACTTAACTATGATGAAATTGAAATTGATGTTCCTGAGGACCTAACTCTTTGTACAGGACAAACACTTGACCTTTTCGCTCAAACAACAGGTGGTTTCCCTCCCTATACTGAATCATGGACTTATTTATCTCAGTCAGAAAATTCAAATATTATCTCAATTGATGTAGAGTCAGGAACTAATCAAGCAGAATACACAGTTACTGATAATTGTGGTTATTCACAAAGTGCTATAGTCCAAGTTGAAGGACTAGATGTTGATATTTTTAGTGTTGTATGGCCACCAAGCCAGGTAAACGCTTGTTATGGCGATAACAGTGAAATAAATTTAATGATAGAAGGCGGTCTGCCCCCATACACATTCGATTGGTATCTCGATAATGTGAATATTTCTGCTCCCGACATCGGATTGCCTTGGAATGTAAATGACTGGATTCCTGGATCTTCTCAAACCATTGCTACATCACCGCCATATACCCCATTTTCTTACAATTATGAGGTAATGATTACCGACTCATGTCAAAATGAAATCTCTTATGACATTGAGGTTGTTATAGAGGAGTGTATATTACCCACTGCTTTTACACCAAATGGAGATGGGAATAATGATTTTTTTTGGGTAGATTTCGGAGACTTGTCATCTCCGGTTAGTTTAGAGATTTTTAACAGATGGGGTGAGGTTGTATATAGATCAGCTGATTACACGCCATGTGCAGATTTTATGTATGATTGTTGGGATGGTACCCACTTTCAAAGCTTTGGTGATCTGTGTAGTGAGGGAACATATTATTATATTTTTACATATAGTGATCCTATTAACAATACTGATTCCTACAATCTTTCTAATTTCACTGAGTCCATATTTGGAGGTCCTAACAGCAAAAACAAGGGTAGGGTAAGGACAGGAAGTATTTTAATGTTTCATTAACTAAGAAGGTTTTTACCAGTCATTTCAGTCGGTATATTAATTTTCATTAAAGAAAGTATTGTTGGTGCAACATCACATAGATTACCATTTTTTAATTTTGAGAATTTCGAATTTATAACAAAGATTGGAACTTTATTTGTTGTATGTGATGTATTAATACTACCATCTTCATTGACCATGTACTCAGCATTGCCATGATCAGCTATGACAACAATAGCATAGTTGTTTTTTTTGCAGGCTTTAACTATTTTATCTAGGCATGTATCAACTTTTTCAACAGCATTTACAACTGCTTTAAAATCTCCAGTATGTCCAACCATATCAGTATTTGCAAAGTTTAGACAAATAAAGTCATATTTTTTGGCGTTGATTTCATTAATGGTACGTTCTGTCACTTTGCCAGAACTCATTTCTGGCTTTAGGTCATAAGTCGCAACCTTTGGAGATTCTATCAAGATTCTTGATTCGTTTTTGAACTTTTGCTCATTGCCACCTGAAAAAAAATAGGTTACATGTGGGTATTTTTCAGTTTCAGAAATTCTAAGCTGAGAAAGGTCATTTTTTGAAACTATCTCGCCCAATGTGTTTTTTAAATGTTCTTTTTTAAAAAGTACATTAATATTTTTATAACTATCGTCATAACATGTCATTGTAAAAAGATTGATATTCAGAGATTTGATTTGATACTGTGGAATATCAAACTGCGATAAAGCTCCAATAATTTGTCTGCATCTGTCAGGCCTAAAATTAAAACTAATCACTACATCGTCATCTTGAATATTTGAAATGGGATTATTTTTTGCATCTGTGCAAACGTGAGGATGAAGAAATTCATCAGTTATTTTTTTTTCGTAGCTGCAATCAATACTTTTTAAAATATTATTAGTTTTAATTCCTTCATTGTTTACCATTGCATGATATGCTAATGACGTTCTATCCCATCTTTTGTCTCTGTCCATAGCGTAATATCTACCAGTGACAGTGCTCAGCGATATTTTTTTGTTTTCAATAAAACTTAAAATTTTAGATATAAATTTCTTACCCGACTTGGGATCGGTGTCTCTTCCATCAGTTATTGCATGTATGTAAATATGTTTAACTTTTCTAGATAATATTATATTACACAATGTTTCAAGGTGATTAATATGAGAATGAACACCACCGTCTGAACATAAACCCATTATGTGAACCCCTTTGTTTTTAATTAAGGCGTGATCAATTGCTTCATTAAGTTTGGAGTTTTTGTATATTTTTTTAGTTTTAATTTCTTTGTTTATTCTGGTCAGATCTTGATAAACTATCCTTCCTGCTCCAATATTTAAATGTCCGACCTCTGAATTGCCCATCTGGCCAGCAGGCAAGCCTACATCTTCACCGTGTGTTATAAGCTCGGAGCTTAATTCCTCTTTGTATAGCGAGTCTATAAAAGTTGTTTTAGAGCAGTAAATGGCATTGCCTTTATTTTTTTGACCATGTCCCCAACCGTCCAAAATAATTAGTGCTGTTTTTGTCATTACTTAAATTTAATAAATTTTATATCTATATATATGTGTGACTAAAGTTTAAAATTATTAACAAATTATAGTTAATTATTTTTGGAATAGTGAATAAGTTTTCTTAATTTGTCGGAAGAATAAATAGAATTTAACCCCCAATTCAAGCATAATTTTGGTGAATCTTCCTCTGTTATGAACTTGCTTAGGGGCGAGCTAATTCTGTTATACTACTTATATGAAAATTAATTATTTATTAACTAATATTTTTTACCGATGAAAAATTATTTACTTTCTATTGTAACAATTCTTACGTTTTGTTGCTTCAATTTTATTAATGCTCAAGAAGCCTGCTCAAATACTGATGACGGAGCATCTGATTCATATGGAGACACTTGTGCTTCATGGTATGATGCAAATGAGTCAGTAGGATCTTATGGATGTAGTGGCGCATATGACACAGCTGACTTTATTGCTGCCGAGATGTGTTGTGCATGTGGTGGTGGATTTACTGCCAATCAAGGTGACGGAGGAGACTCTGGCGAAGGTGATGGAGGAGACTCTGGTGATGGAGGAGACTCTGGTGATGGAGGGGACTCTGGTGATGGAGGGGACTCTGGTGACGGAGGGGACTCTGGTGACGGAGGGGACTCTGGTGACGGAGGGGACTCTGGTGAATCAGAGCCAGTGTGTGAAAACACTGATAATGGAGCATCTGATTCATATGGAGACACTTGTGCTTCATGGTATGATGCAAATGAGTCAGCAGGATCTTATGGATGTAGTGGTGCATATGATACAGCAGACTTTATAGCTGCTGAGATGTGTTGTGCATGTGGTGGAGGAACAGATTATGTAGCTCCAGA
>PKDT01000040.1 GCA_002863085.1 Flavobacteriales bacterium | reverse complement strand
ATATTAAATAATTATAAAAACTTATTTTATAAATCTGAAAATAATAAAAATTATCCATCAGTAATTGGAATGCATTTAACAGATGCAATCTTAGAATTAGAAAAAAGAGGGTTTGAAGTCTTTGTCAAGGGGGATTATGGAGTTGTTAAGAAACAATATCCAAAGGCAGGAGCGCGAGTTGTAAAAGATTTAGCAGTAACAATATTTATATAATGCAGAATCTAGAAAATATATTATTAGATTTGAAAGTCACCAAAATTCTTGGAAAAAAAAATATATCTGTCAAAAACATCTTATATGATTCCAAAAAAGTTGGAGAGTATTCATTATTCGTTGCAATAAAGGGAACAAGTACTGATGGTCATCTTTATATTGAAGATGCAATAAGAAATAAAGCCAACTCAATAATATGCGAAGTTTTACCGACTCAAATTTATAGAGATGTAACCTACATTCAAGTTTCAGATACTCAAAAGTCCCTTGCGATTATTGCGTCAAACTTTTATAAAAGTCCATCAAAAAAAATAAAATTAATTGGTGTTACAGGAACCAATGGAAAAACCTCAACAGTGTTTTTTTTGAAACAATTATTTGAAAAGCTTGGTAATAAGGTGGGTATGATTTCAACAATTCATGTAGAAATAAACAATCAAATTTTTGATAGTACGCATACAACTCATTGTCCTATTAAAACAAATGAACTTCTTGGAAAGATGGTTGATACAGGGTGTGAGTATTGTTTTATGGAGGTTAGTTCTCATGGCTTATCACAAAACAGAGTATTTTTTTTAGATTTTGACATTGGAGTATTTACAAATATATCTCACGATCATTTAGATTATCATAATTCGTTTGAAAATTATCTCAATTCTAAGAAGTCTTTTTTTGATATATTATCTAGGAATGCCAAATCAATAATTAATATTGATGATTTGAATTTTAGTAAACTAATTGATAATACAAAATCAAAAATTACTTTTTACGGAAAAGGCAAACAAGCTAATAATATTGGTTCAATTTTAAATTCAAATATAGATGGTATTGAGATTTTAATTAATGGTAATTCAGTTTTAACAAAAATTTCAGGGGATTTCAATTTATATAATATTTTGGCAACTTTTTCAGTAGCTTTAGAATTCGGGTATTCTGAGAAATTAATTTTAAAATCAATATCTTCATTAAAGCCAGTTCCAGGTAGATTTAATATTATAAAATCAAAAAAAAATATTTATGGAATAATAGACTATGCTCATACCCCAGATGCTCTCCAAGAAGTAATTGAATCTGTTTCCAACTACTGTGACATCCAAAAACAATTAATTATAGTTTGTGGTTGTGGTGGAAATCGAGATCAATCAAAAAGATCCGAAATGGGTAATATTGCTTCAAAAAATTGCTTCAAATCTATTTTCACTTCTGATAACCCCAGAAACGAGGACCCTGTTTTAATATTGAATGATATTAAGTCAGGAGTTCTAAAAAAATATATAAATAAAACTCATTTTATATCAGATAGACTTAAAGCTATCGAATTTGCTGTAAGTATCGCAAAAAATAAATCAATAATTCTTCTTACTGGTAAAGGACATGAGCAATTTCAGGAACAGAATGGTGTCAAAGTACCTTTTGATGATTACAAAACATTGTATAATTTATTAAAATGAAAATATGCTAAACTACTTAATTGATTATCTACTAAATTTTGGCTTTAATCCAGCAATATCTAATTTATTAAACTACATATCGGTAAGGTCTGCTTTAGCCATAATATTTTCTCTTTTTATAACAATATATTATGGTAAGTATATAATTAAAATTCTAAACAAAAAATTAGTAAATGATGAAATAAGAGATTTAGGTCTTTCAGGTCAAGCTGAGAAAAATGGAACCCCAACAATGGGTGGGATAATTATTTTAATTTCAGTTTTGATTCCAACAATTTTATTGTGTGATCTCACAAATATTTACATAATTATAATGTTAATTACCACTTTTTGGATGGGCTTGATTGGTTTCGCTGATGATTACATTAAAGTCTTTAAAAATAATAAAAAGGGGCTTGCTGGGAGATTTAAAATTTTGGGTCAAACCTTACTTGGTATCATAGTTTGTGTATTAATGTATAATCATGATGATATTGTTATTAGAGAAAATCTACAAAAAAATCAAAAATTTGAAAACGAAATTGTTTATAATTTAAATGACAATACACAATATTTTGGAGACAGTCAGAAATCTCTAAAAACCACCATCCCATTTTTTAAAAACAACCAACTTGATTACGAAACCTTAACAGGAGATGGTCAAAAACCACTAATAACATTTTTATTGTTTGCATTCATTGTAGTATTTATAATTACAGCAGTATCAAATTCAGCAAATCTAACTGATGGAATTGATGGTTTGGCCACTGGCTGTTCGGCTATTATCGGAGCAACGCTTGGTATTTTTTGTTATGTGTCAGGTAATATGGTTTTTGCTAATTACCTAGACATTATGTTCATACCAAATCTTTCCGAGCTAGTAGTTTTTATGTCATCATTTGTTGGTGCTTGTGTAGGTTTTTTGTGGTATAACTCTTATCCAGCTCAGGTATTTATGGGAGATGTTGGCAGTCTATCAATTGGAGGAATAATTGGTGTAGTATCTATTTTGATTAGGAAGGAGCTTTTAATTCCAATTTTTTGTGGAATATTTTTTATTGAAAGCTTATCAGTAATTATTCAAGTTTCATACTTCAAATACACTAAAAGAAAGTTTGGACAAGGTATTAGAATTTTTAAAATGACGCCTATTCATCATCACTTTCAAAAAAATGGTATTCATGAAAGTAAAATAGTTACCAGGTTTTGGATTATATGCGTATTCATTTGTTTGTTGGCATTTGTGACTCTTAAAATTAGATAAATTGAAAAAAAATAAAATTATAATAATTGGTGGAGGAATTAGTGGAGTTGGTGCTGCTAAACTTGCTGTTAGTTTAGGTTTTGAAACAACTATTACTTCTCTAAGTTATATTGATTTAAAAATAAAAAGTCAACTTCTTTTACTTGGAATAAACATTGAAGAAGGTAAACACTCAACATCTATTTTGTCGAACAATTGTATTGTTGTAAAAAGTCCAGGAATCGCTGATTCTATTCCATTTATAAAATTTGCAAGAAGGAAAAAAGTTTTAGTAATTTCTGAAATAGAGTTTGCTTATCGATTTTCAAATGCTAAAATCATAGCTGTTACCGGAACAAATGGCAAGACTACTACATCAAAATTAATTTATTCCATATTAAAAAATGCCGGATTCAATGTATGTCTTGCTGGTAATGTAGGGATAAGTTTTAGTGAGTCTTTAATTAATACTAACTATTCTCATTTTGTACTTGAGTTAAGTAGTTTTCAACTAGACAACATAATTAATTTTAAACCCGATGTTTCAATTATTTTAAATGTTTCATATGATCACCTAGATAGGTACAAAAATTTTAAAAATTATTTAAAATCAAAATTTAGAATTCAAAGGAATCAAACGATCGATGATAAATTAATTTTTCATCGTGATGACAAGAATATTACCAAAATAATTAACAATACAAAAGCTCAAATATATTCATTTGGTAAAAATCCAATTAAAAATAAATCTGAGGGAGCTTGGATTGAAAAAAATCAGACAATTACTATAAATATCAATAAAATAAAATTTACAATGACTATACACAATTTAGCCCTTCAAGGGACACATAATTTATATAATTCCATGGCTGCTAGTATAGCAGCAAGTGCTATGGGAATAAAAAAAAATATAATCAAAGAATCTTTATCTAGTTTCAAAGGAATTCATCATCGTTTAGAGTTTGTAGGAAAGGTGTCAGGAGTCAATTACATTAATGACTCTAAGGCGACAAACTGTAACGCTGCTTATTTTGCTCTTGAAAGTATCAAATCACCTATTATTTGGATATGTGGGGGAGTAGATAAAGGCAATGATTATTCAGTGTTAAATGAACTAGTTGAAAATAAAGTTAAGTCCATAGTATATCTTGGAAAGGATTCTACCAAAATAAAAAACAATTTTGAAAATCTAGTTCAATCATTTAATGAGTTTAAAACAATGAAGGATGCAGTAAATATGGCACACATAGAGGCAAAAGTAGGTGATACTGTTCTTTTATCTCCAGCATGTTCGAGTTTTGACTTATTCAAGGACTTTGTACAAAGAGGAGACGAGTTTAAAAAATGTGTTTTAGAGATATAAAAAGTTTATGATTAAGTTATTTGGAGACAAAATTATTTGGTGGATCTCAATTCTTTTATGTATTGCTTCAGTACTTTTAGTTTATAGTTCAGGTGGAGCAAGTATATTAATAACTCATATTACCCACTTAATAATGGGAGTGGGATTAATTTTTATTTTTTCAAGATTTAATTTTAGATACTTTACAAATTTGTCCACCATATTGCTGATTTCTTCAATATTAATGCTTTCATTCTTGATTATATTTCCAGAATTCGATGGTAATTTTATTTCCTCTCTTAAAGGAAGATGGATAAACTTTGGAATTTTTACATTTCAACCATCGGAATTAGCTAAATATAGTCTAATATTATTCTTATGTAGAAATTTATTTATCCATTCTGATTTAATTTACAAATTTTACTATTTATTATTGTATATATTATTACCGACTGCTTTAACATGTTTTTTGATAATTCCATTTAACCTATCAACCGTAATATTAATTCTTTTAATTGTGATTTTTTTGATATTTATATCAGGTTATCCAATTAATCTTTTTTTCAAGTTCATTGTCTTGCCCTCATTTGTTCTAATAACAATTTTTTTCTCAATTTTAATTTTGCCCAATAATCCAATTTCAGACAAGCTTCCTAGACTAACTACATGGAAAAATAGAATATGCTCCGAGAATTTTAATTATCCGCCTTTGTCTCTTGTTGACTGTTCATCATATGACTTTGAACAAGTCTATAATAATAATTACCAAATTGACAAGGCGTTAAGTGCAGTCAACAGAGGGGGATATTTGGGTAGTGGGGCTGGAGATAGTTTTTATAAAAAAATCCTGCCTGATTCAATTTCTGACTTTATTTTTGCAATTTTGTTAGAGGAATATGGGCTATTTGGAGGTGTATCAATATTATTAATTTATTTATTGTTCTATCAAAGAATTATTATTTTATCTGTTAAGTCAAACAATGATTTTTCCAGGTTAATTTTATTAGGCTTGGGGACAGTTATTTTATTTCAAGCTTTATTACATATGTGTGTTTCTGTCAATTTAATACCCGTAACAGGTCAGACCCTTCCACTTGTCAGTAGAGGGGGGTCGTCTATTTGGGTTACCTCGTTAGCTTTTGGAATTATTTTAAATATAAGTTACCAAATAAATAATCAAACGGGATTGAAATGAGTAAGATAAAAAGGGTTATAATAAGTTGTGGAGGGACAGCTGGGCATATTTTCCCAGGATTAGAAATTGCTAAGTCTCTTAAAAATTCCGAAAGAAAAATCGATATCCTATTTGTAGGAGCGATTGGAAAAATGGAGATGAAAAGCGTTCCAAAGCATGGATTTAAAATTAAAGGAATTTGGATTCAGTCACTAAATAGAAAATTGGTTTTTTCAAATATTTTATTTCCCCTTAAATTTTTTATTAGCATAATTCAGTCAGTATTAATTTTGTTAACTTTTAAGCCACATGTAGTGATTGGAACGGGAGGATTTGCTAGTGGCCCAATTTTATTAATTGCAAATTTCCTAAATTATAATACATGTATTCAAGAACAAAATTATTTTCCTGGATTGACTAACAGAGTACTAGCAAAGTATGTTGACTTTATTTTTGTTGCACATAATGGAATGGAAAACTTTTTTCCAATAAAAAAAATTATAAATTTTGGTAATCCAGTTCGTAAATCTTTACTTAATAAAGACCTTGATTTAAGGAAATCTAGGTCTTTTTTTAAATTAGATCCACTAAATAAATCCATTTTAGTTATTGGAGGAAGTCTTGGAGCTCGACCTATTAACGATGTAATTTTTGAACTAATATGCTTGGCTGAGGGCAAGATAAAAAAACAAACAAATGAACTCCCACGAAAATTAAATCTAATATGGCAAACTGGTGAATCAGATTTTTTGAGAATTCAATCGAAATTAGAGACAATTACTAATTGTAAAAGTTCAAACAATAATTCAATTTTTTATATTAATAATAAAAACTTTGAGTTAGGTATATCATTACATAAATTCATTGATAAAATGGATTATGCATACAAAGCTGCAGATTTGGTAATATCTAGGTCTGGAGCAATTGCAGTGGCAGAGATATGTTATTTATCAATTCCCAGTATACTGATACCATCACCTTTTGTAACAGATAATCATCAGTACAAGAACGCAAAATATCTTTTAGATAATAAAGCTGCATTAGTTATTAAGAATGAGGGGCAAATTGAATTTAACAAGTTACATCATTTCATTCATTTTTTACTAAGTGACAAAAAGCGTGCAATGAAAATGGCAAACAATGCTAACTCACTTTTCGAATACGACGCATCAAACAAAATTTGTGAATTTATATTAAAAAATATTTTAGATAAGAAATATGATAAATAATTTTTCAAATTACTATTTTATCGGAATTGGTGGTGCAGGAATGAGTGCACTAGCCGGATGGTTATTTGAAAAAAAATTTAATGTTTCGGGATTCGATCGGAAAACAACTGTTTTTACTACCAATCTAAAAAATATGGGAATTCAGATTAGTCACAATAATTCGATTGAAGAAATATTAGAAAAAAACATTTCTAAAGATGATACTATAATTGTCTACACTCCAGCTGTAAATAAGAAAAATAATTTACTGCAATATTTTCTGCAAAATAATTTTTTAATTCTAAAAAGGTCAGAGTTATTGGAAAAAATTTCTTTGTTGTATAGCGTTATAGCAGTAGCTGGCACTCACGGTAAAACAACAACATGCGCCATGCTTGCACACATACTAAAAAAAGAAGGTTTCTATCCTAATGCTATTTTTGGAGGCATATCATTAAATTTTAATGCTAATTATCTATGTGGATCAAGCGACATTTTAATTTTAGAAGCTGACGAGTATGATAAATCATTTTTAAACCTTAATCCATCATTGTCCATAATTACTTCCATTGATAGAGATCATGTCGAAACATATCCCGATCGAACGGACTTAACAACTGCATTTGCAAAATTTTGTCTTAAAACCATCCAAAAGCATCAATCATCAAATAGTTTAAAGCTTGATAATAAATCGCCTCTGATTTTCTCGCGCAACATACACGAAAACGATATGAAAATCATCAGAAATTATATTAAAAGAAATACAAAAGTATTTCTTTCTGAGGAGTTAATTGAAAAAGAACCAATAACAAATGAATTAATATTACCGAGTTCAATGGCACATCACAATAAATTGAATGCGATTTATGTATCAATTTTATTAAAAAAAATTGGTTTAAATAATTTGAGAATTGAAGACGGGTTTAAGACTTTCAAAGGGGTATGGAGAAGATTCCAATATCATTCGAATAATGAAAAGCTAGTATTAATTGATGACTATGCACATCACCCAGAGGAGTTGAAGTTTTTGATTAAAAGTATAAAAATATTACATCCCCAAAAATCACTATTTTTAATTTTTCAACCACATTTGTACTCTAGAACAAAAGACTTAGAATCAGAATTCTGTGATGTGTTATCAACTGTTGATAAGCTTATTTTGCTTGATATTTACGGCGCTCGAGAGTCAGATGATCTTAATATTAATTCAAAATCATTACTTGAAAAGATTACTTGCAAATATAAGTGGTATTTACAAATTGAAAATGTATGTGATTTATTGAGATTGGAAAAGCCAGATTTAATAATTACTGCTGGAGCTGGAGATATTAATAAATTATCTGAAAAAATTAAAAAGGAATTATTATGACAATATTTAGATTTATATTTTTCACGTTAACAATTTTATTATTGTCGTTAGCTTTAATTAATATCGATTATAATGAAAGGCAATCCTTTAATAATTTAATCATAAATACAGTGAACCAAAATTCATTTGATGGTATTGAAATTAGTTATATCGAAAACAAAATTTTAGAAATTATAAATTCCAATGAAGAATTCAAGGATATAAACATTCCTTTGTTAGAAGATTTAATAATTGACAATAATTATATTAAAAAAGCTGAAGTATATTTAGATGCGAATGATGATTTAAACGTTGACATTAGCTTTCGAGTACCTGTAGTAAAATTAGTAGATCAAGGACGCGTATACTATCTTGACTCGGATGGAGTAAAATTGCCAAAACTAAAAACCCCTACGGAAAATACATTAGTGTTAACAGGAATGAATGGTTCAAAAAGATTAACCGAACTGGGTAATATGATTAATGAAATGAAAGAAAATAAATATTTGACCGACATTTTTGGTGGAGTACATTTTGTTTCGGAAAATTTATTTTTATTGTCTAGTAAGATTTGTGACCTTGGAATTATTATAAATAATAATTTTTTGTATGACTCAAATAAGCTAAAACAACTAGAAATGTTTTTGATTTATATGTCTGAAAAAGTTGGATGTGATTTTTGTGAGGAAATTGATTTAAGATTTGATAATCAAATAATATGTATTAATTAATGAAAGAAGATAAAATTATTTTTGGACTTGACATTGGTACAACTAAGATTGTTTGCTTAGCAGGTAGGCTAAACGAACATGGGAAATTAGAGATTATGGGCTTAGGTAAGTCAAAGTCCTTAGGTGTAAAAAGAGGAATTGTCAACAATATAATGCAGACAGTCGAGTCAATTAATCATGCAGTTCAAATTTTAAAACAAAAAACAAATCTAGATATAAAGGAAGTTTGTACTGGTATTGCCGGTCAGCACATTAGAAGCTTGCAACACCAAGATTATATAACAAGAGAAAATCCAGAAAAGTTCATTGATTCGCATGACGTTGAATTATTACACAAAAATGTCAAGAAATTAATTTTGTTGCCAGGTGAAGAAATCATTCACGTTTTAGCCCAGGAGTATAAAATTGATGGGGAAACTGAAATTAAACAACCAGAGGGGATGTACGGGAGTAGGCTTGAAGCTAGTTTTCATATAGTAGCTGGTCAGACTGCAGCAATAAGAAACATTACAAGATGTGTAATCACATCAGGGCTAAAAATAAATGCACTAAACTTAGAACCATTAGCTTCTTCAGATGCTGTATTAAGCGATGATGAAAAAGAAGCGGGTGTAGTTTTAGTTGACATTGGTGGAGGTACTACCGATGTTGCTATCTTCAAAGGTGGTATTATAAGACATACAGCTGTCATACCGTTTGGCGGTAATGTGATTACTGATGACATCAAAGAAGGGTGCTCTATCATGGAGAGAGACGCCGAGCTTTTAAAGACAAGATTTGGCTCCGCCCTTCCCAGTGAAAATAAAGAAAGTGAGATTGTATCAATTCCTGGTTTAAGAGGTGGAGAGCCCAAAGAAATATCATTGAAAAATCTCTCCAAGATTATAAAAGCAAGAGTTGAAGAAATAATTGATCAAGTATATAGACAAGTAACTTCATATGGTTATCAGGAAGGTAAAAACAAACTAATTGCAGGAGTTGTATTAACAGGCGGTGGTGCTAAGTTGAAGCATATTAAGCAATTAACAGAGTATATAACAGGTATGTCAACAAGAATTGGTTTTGCTAATGAGCATTTAGCCAAAGATACACCCGACGAGATCTCACATCCCTCATATGCGACGTCTGTTGGCCTAATTTTAAGAGGTTTAAAGTCTAATAACTTTGAGGACATTAAGGATGATGAAGCTAGTTCTACAAGAACTAAAAAAATTACTTTTTTTGAAAATTGGTCAAAAAAATTTTTAAACTATTTACTAAATGAATAAAATAATATGAAAATTAATAATAACGATGAAAATCACAATTCATCATATGGGGATTTATTTTCGCAAAATTCTGAAGACAGTAATTCATTTGATTTCAATACATTAGAGGACTCTTTGAATGAGGTTTTAAATGAAAACACTAAAAGTGAACACGATATATCATTAACTACAGATCAATCGTCAGAAAAAACAAACAACTCTCACATATCTCAATTAAAAAATAATGAGAATATTTTTGATAATGATATGGAAAGTGAAAATGAACTAACCTTAGAAAGAGAAACTGACTCGACACAGTTAAATAATGTAGTTGATAATAATTTTGATGATTCCGAATTATCCAAGGATGACCATGAATCTGATAATATAGAAAGATTAAGTACTGATAATATATTAGAATCTTACAACGACGAAGATTTTGATGTAAATGAAGACCTCCCTCTTGAAAATTTCAGAAATAACTTTGAGCAGAATGAGCGCGAAGAGATAAATATTAGTCAACACTCAAGTCTAAATCATTTAAGTCAATCTGTCAAAATACATGAAATCGATTTAAGCCAACAAGAGAATCATAATATTGATGTTACATCAGATATATTAGAAAAAGAACGCTCATCGACTAAAAACAAAAAAGAAAGTGACGGTATAAAATCTAATTATGATAATAATATTGATTCCATTGATTTTAGCCTCCCAAAAAATATATCGTCTGTAATAAAAGTAATTGGGATAGGTGGAGGAGGTAGCAATGCAGTTAACCACATGATCTCAGAGGGAATAAAAGGTGTTGATTTTGTAATATGTAATACTGACGCTCAGGCTTTAGAAAAAGGTCAGGCTGCCACAAAAGTACAATTGGGTATGACATTGACTGAAGGATTGGGCGCCGGCGAAAATCCATCTGTAGGAGAGCAAGCTGCCCTAGAGAGTGAAAAAGAAATTAGAGGTATTTTAAAAAATAATACTAAAATGGTTTTTGTTACAGCTGGTATGGGCGGAGGAACAGGAACAGGAGCTGCGCCAGTAATAGCTAAAATTTGCAAGGACTTGGATATCCTAACAATAGGAATTGTTACGGTTCCTTTTGAGTTTGAAGGGCCTAAGAGATACAATCAAGCAAAAGAAGGTATAGACAAGATGCGCAAGTATGTTGACTCGTTAGTTGTAATAAATAATGATAAACTTGTTGAAGTTTACGGAAACTTGGGGTTAAGATCTGGTTTTGCAAAAGCAGATGAAACACTAATGGTAGCAGCAAGAGGTATTTCAGAAGTTATTACTAAAAATTGTTTAGTCAATATTGATTTAAACGACGCCAAGACTGTTTTAAAAGATAGTGGGACTGCTATAATGGGCTACGGAAAAGCAAGTGGAGAAAACAGAGCACAACTTGCTTTAGAAATGGCTTTAGACTCACCCCTACTTAATGATAATCACATAAGAGGTGCTAACAAAATTTTACTACTTATTTTGTCAGGTAAAGACGAACTTACAATTAACGAGCACGCACAAATTAATCAGTTTCTGCAATCTGAGGCAGGAGGTCAAGCTAATATAATTTTAGGAGTTGGTGATGACAACTCTTTAGACGAAGAAATAAGTATAACAATTATAGCAACCGGTGTTCTTAGCAGAAGCGTGGATCCAACAACAGGAGAAGAAGAGAAAAAAGTTCACTTTTTAGATTCCAGCGATGATGATGCAAAGACTGTGGATGATCAAAGTCAGATTCATAACAAAGAATACGAAAATGATGATCCGAATTTAAAAGAAGCTGATATAAAAGATGCTAATTTTAGTTCCGAAAATGAAAATGAATTTTACAATGACAACAACGCTAGGTTTGAATCAAAAAATGATAAAATTGAGAGTAATCTAAATGAAAATATTTTTGATGATGAGTCAAACTTAAGCGAAAAGAATTTAAAAGTTGCGGAGGAAAGAAAAAAAAGACTTCAAAAATTTCATAATTTGAATTTTCAAAATCAAATTATTTTAAAGGAACTAGAAGATGAACCTGCATACAAAAGACAGGGTTTGGAACTTGACAAAATTGACCATTCTTCTTCTGTCCCAAATTCAAAGTATTATTTAGATTCTAGTACAGAAAATCCTGAAATAAAAAATAATAACTCATTTCTACATGATAATGTTGACTAAAATGAATTTAGAAAAAAAAATAATAAATGATATTAAATCGGCAATGCTAGCTAAAGATAAATTAAGGCTTGAAGTGTGTCGGTCCATAAAATCCGCTATTTTAATTTCAAAAACAGAAAAGAACGGAAGTGAAATTAATTATGAAAAAGAGATTAAAATTTTACAGAAGCTCCTCAAACAAAGAATTGAGTCTGTTAGAATATACTCAACTCAAGACAGACATGATCTTGCAAAGCATGAACAAATGCAAGCAGACATAATAGAAGAGTATTTACCAAAAAAAATGTCAGTTGAAGAGTTAAATCAAATAATTGATACTGTAATTTCTAGTACCGGATTGTCTTCAAAAAAAGACATGGGGAGACTAATGTCAGAAGTAACTAAAAAGTGTTTAGGATCGGCTGATGGTAAAAGAATTTCATCAATTCTATTGTCAAAGCTTAAATAAAAAAAGAGACCCATATGGGTCTCTTTTTAAACCAATTACATCATACCAGGCATACCACCACCCATTCCTGGCGCGCCCATTGGTGGAGCTGGGTTATCCTCTTTAATATCAGCGAGCACACATTCAGTTGTTAATAACATACCTGCAACTGAAGCTGCATTTTCTAATGCAATTCGAGTAACCTTAGTCGGGTCAATTATCCCTGCTTTTAACATATTCTCAAACGTATCATTTTTAGCGTTATAACCAAAATCACCTTTTTTAGCGAGTATTTTAGCAATCACTACAGACCCCTCACCACCTGAGTTAGATACAATTTGTCTCAAAGGCTCTTGTATAGCCGTAGCAACAATTTGAATTCCAGTACTTTCGTCATCATTTTCACTTTTAATATCTTGTAGTTTTTCACCAGCTCGAATCAATGCAACACCGCCCCCAGGAATAATTCCCTCTTCAATTGCAGCTTTTGTGGCTGCTAATGCATCATCAACTCGATCCTTTTTTTCTTTCATTTCAACCTCGCTTGCTGCTCCGACATACAGAACTGCAACACCACCAGATAATTTTGCTAATCTTTCCTGTAACTTTTCTTTATCGTAATCAGAAGAAGTAGTTTGGATTTGTGCTTTAATTTGGTTAATTCTTGTCGAAATATTTTTCTTACTTCCACCACCATTGATTATTGTCGTATTGTCTTTATCAATAACAATCTTTTCACATTTTCCAAGCATTTCAATTTCTGTGGATTCAAGTTTGTGTCCTTTTTCTTCTGATACAACGACTCCACCGGTCAAAATTGCAATATCTTCAAGCATTTCTTTTCTTCTATCCCCAAAACCCGGAGCTTTTACTGCGGCAATTTTTAAACTCCCTCTTATTTTGTTAACAACAAGAGTTGCTAGGGCTTCACCATCAACATCTTCAGCAATGATTAGTAATGGATTTCCTGTTTGAGATGTTTTTTCAAGAACAGGAAGAAGATCTTTCATGTTTGAAATTTTTTTATCAAAGATAAGTACAAGTGGGTTATCGAGTTCGGTCTCCATCTTGTCAGCATTAGTGACAAAATATGGTGATAAATAACCCCGGTCAAATTGCATACCTTCTACGACTTCGACAGATGTTTCTGTGCCTTTTGCTTCTTCTACCGTGATGACACCTTCTTGAGTAACTTTAGCCATTGCTTGTGCTATTAGCTTTCCTACCTCTTTATCGTTGTTAGACGAAATAGTAGCAACTTGTTCAATTTTTTCATTATTGCTTCCAACCGCTACGGATTGCTTCTTT
Source organism: Flavobacteriales bacterium (assembly GCA_002863085.1). Classification (GTDB taxonomy): domain Bacteria; phylum Bacteroidota; class Bacteroidia; order Flavobacteriales; family TMED113. Next base: position 15,721 of record PKDT01000040.1, on the reverse strand, counting down.
AAGTTGGTTACAATAGTTTTAACAGCCTTGTCTATACCTCTTTTGAGGTCCATAGGGTTGGCGCCAGCTGTAACATTTTTTAAGCCCGTTGATACAATTGATTGAGCAAGCACTGTTGCAGTTGTGGTACCATCACCGGCTTCGTCAGCTGTTTTCGATGCAACTTCTTTGACCATTTGAGCACCCATATTCTCTATGGTGTCCTCAAGCTCAATTTCTTTTGCGACAGAAACACCATCTTTTGTGATGGAGGGTGCTCCAAATTTTTTATCAATTACTACATTTCTACCTTTTGGTCCAAGTGTAACTTTAACTGCATTTGATAGAGCATCAACGCCTCTTTTGAGTGCGTCTCTTGCTTCGGTATTAAATTTTATCTCTTTAGCCATTTTTTTTTTTTTTTAAGTTTTATGATTTAAATTTTTGCAAGAATATCAGATTCTTTCATTATTAAGAAGTCGCTTCCTTCATGTTTTAGTTCGGTGCCTGAGTACTTACCATATAATATTTCATCTCCAACTTTCAGAGTTACTGGGTTTTCTTTAGTACCAGGACCTACGGCAATTACTTTGCCTTTCTGAGGTTTTTCTTGTGCTGAGTCTGGAATTATTATTCCGCTTGCTGTTTTTGTTTCTGCAGCAGAGGGCTCTACTAGCACTCTGTCAGCCAATGGTTTTATTTTCATTTTATTTTTTTTTTATATTTAATTAAGTTTGTTTCATAAACCGTGCCAAGACTTAAATTAAGTAAAATATGAGACAATATGACAGTGGGTTAGTTCAATGTGTCAGTAAAGTTCATTTCGTTCTCAATGTCAAAATCTTCAATCGATTCATCATTTGGTTCATCAAAATTAATAATTGATTCTTCGTCAGACGAGTTTCTCGGAATAGAAAAGTTAGATAGCAAAGCTAAAGAAACCAATACAATTGCTAGTGTCCACGTAGTCTTTTCTAAAAAGTCAGAAGTTTTTCTGGCACCCATAATTTGATTTCCTCCTCCGAAGGCAGACGAAAGACCCCCACCTTTTGGGTTTTGAATCATAATTATCAATATTAACAAGATACATGTTATTATAATTAGTATTGCAAAAAGTGTATATAACATAGCTTAGGTTGTTTTAGATTTAATGTATTTAATTCGGTTTGCAAATAAACTACTTTTTTTTGGATATTTCAAACTAAGAATTTTATAAGCTTGAATAGCACGTTCATTATGTCCCTGATTGAAATATAGCTCAGCTAGTGTTTCAGTAGTTAAATTATCATTATCCAATATGCTTTGATTAATGGATATTTCGGTAAAATTTTCTACTGACCTTTCACGTTCCTTGCTTAAGTTTTTTAACCAGTCAGTAAATATAAATTTTAAACTTTTCTTTTCAATCTTAGATTTTTTGTTAAATAAATTATAGATCATTTTTCTATCATATGAATGAATGGATGCTTGAGTAATTGTTTCATCAATATTTATATCGTTATTTTTTTGACTTAATTTCATTAATGATAGATAATGTATTACATAACAATAAGGAAATTTTCTTTTTAACTCATTTAAATCTTTGATATCAACAGATTGTATATTTTTATCAGCAGAGCTAACTAATATGTTAAATTTTTCTTTATTCATTCTACCAGTTCATAAATGCTTCGTTGAAAATATCTTCAACAAGGTTATTTACTATTTCAATATTTAAATCTTCCTCAATTTCTGATAAATTTTCACTACTGTCAAAATCAATATAGTCATTAAATATTTTTTTAAAACCAAGTTTTTCATCAATATTGTTTATGTGTTCAATTTCTACAGAAATAGTTAAACGATTTTGAGCCGCAATTTCATTATTTTGAATTGATACGGGCTTAATATCATACTTAACTATAGAGCCAGAAAAAATAACATGAGCATCATAATCTGTTATCAAAAGATTTGTTTCAGATTGAAATTTGTCAATAAGTAGTTCGGTCAAAAGGCTGCTTAGCTGGGGTTGTGCCAAGCTAGATTTATTAGATATATAATTTACTTTGATTGTTTTAACATCTTCGTTGATAGAGGCTCCGTTAAATGAATATATTCCACATGATATATAATTCAATATTATGAGGGAAATTATTAATTTTTTATAGATCATATTGTTTAAGTTTTCTGTATAAAGTTCTTTCAGAAATACCAAGCTCTTGAGCGGCAAATTTTCTTTTACCATTGTTTTTTTCAAGGGCCTTTTGAATCATTTCATATTCATTATCCTGCAGTGATAAGTTTTCTTCAATAAATTCAGGTTCAATAGTCTTTTCTTTTTTGATATTTTCAAATTCGCTGAGATTTAAATGTCTGTTTTTATTATATATTCTCTCAATTCTCTCAGCGTTATCATTTTGAAAATCGATGTTTGAATTTTTATCTTCTATTAGGTCTAGGGTGATTTTTTTTAAATCATTGAGATCATTTTTAAGATCAAATAAAATTTTATATAAAATCTCTCGGTCTGAGTATTGTGTGTTATCTGTTTTACTGCTCTTTACAAGGGATGTTTGTGGAGAGTTGGGTCTTAAGTATGATTTTAAGTCAGCTGAGTTCAATAATCTTTTCTCTTCAACAATTGAAAGTTTTTCTGCGAAGTTTTTTAATTGTCTAATATTTCCTGGCCAATTGTGATTTTCAATCATTTCCACGGCATCATTATTTAATTTGACTTGAGGAATTTTATTTTTTGAGGAGAAGTCTGAAGCGAATTTTCTGAAAAAAATATGAATATCTTCTTTTCTAAATCTTAATGGCGGCATATTAATTTCTACAGTGTTGATTCTGTAGTATAAATCTTCTCGAAATTTGCTTTTCTCTACTGCTTCAACTAGGTTAAGGTTTGTTGCAGCAATAACCCTGACGTTAGTTTTTTCAACTATTGAGGAGCCTACTTTAATAAATTCTCCATTCTCCAGTACTCTTAGTAACCTAACTTGAGTTTGTAGCGGGAGGTCTCCAATTTCGTCAAGAAAAATTGTGCCGTTGTTAGCAGCTTCAAAATATCCACTTCTTTTATTTACTGCACCAGTAAATGCTCCTTTTTCGTGGCCAAATAATTCACTATCAATTGTTCCTTCAGGGATAGCTCCGCAGTTGACTGCAATATATTTTCCATGTTTTCTGGATGAGTTTTCGTGAATTATTTTAGGAATTACATCTTTGCCAGTTCCACTTTCTCCAGTAACTAAAATAGAGATATTTGTGTTAGCAACTCTTAATGCTTTTTCAAGCGCACGTTCAAAATTTGATGAGTTTCCAACTAAATTAAATCGTTGTTTTATTTTGAAAATATTTTCGTTCATTTTAAATTATTTCGCCAATTAATGTTGCAGATGTACAATCTTTTATTTTAATGTCTACAAAATCACCTATTGAAGTTAATTTTTTATTAAATACCACAACAGTATTGTCAGACGTTCTGCCGTAAAACTTTTTATCAGATTTTTTTGAAATTCCCTCAGTTAAAACTTGATATTTTTTTTCAATTTTTTTCTGATTTCTCCATAGGGAGTGTTTTTGTTGAAGGTCAATTATTTCTTGTAGTCTTCTTTTTTTAACATTAAGTGGGACATTGTCATCATATTTTCTCTGAGCTAATGTGTTAGGTCTCTCTGAATAATAGAACATATAGCTAAAATTGTATTTCACGACTTCCATCAAACTTAATGTTTCTTTGTGGTCTTGTTCATTCTCGTTACAGAATCCAGTAATAAAATCAGATGAAATGCCGCATTCAGGAATAAATTTATTTATTGCATTTATTCGATTAAGATACCACTCCCTGGTGTGACCACGATTCATGAGTTCTAAAATTTTAGAACTTCCTGACTGCACAGGGAGATGAATGTAATTACATAAATTTTCATATTTTGAAATTACTTTCAGTACATCATCTTTCATGTCTTGTGGGTTGGATGTTGAGAATCTAATTCTCATTTTTGGATTTTGCTTGGCAACTTTTTCAAGTAAATCAGAGAATCCAACAACTTCACAATCTATCTTTTTTTTCATGAAATCTTTTTTTGCACCTCCTCCAAACCAAAAGTACGAGTCAACATTTTGACCTAACAAAGTAACCTCTTTAAAACCACTTTTATTTAAATTATTAATTTCAGACAAAATACTTTTGGGGTCCCTACTTCTTTCTCTCCCCCTAGTGAATGGAACCACACAGAAGCTGCACATATTATCACATCCTCTCATTATTGATGCAAAAGCATTAACTCCATTTGAATTGAGCCTGATTGGATTTATGTCTCCATAAGTTTCTTCCTTGGAGAGAATTACGTTAACTGCTTTTCTTCCATCTTTTGTTTGTTTAATTAACTTAGGTAAATCACGATATGCATCAGGGCCAATAACTAAGTCAACGATTTTTTCTTGTTCTAAAAATTTCTCTTTTAATCTTTCGGCCATGCATCCCAATATTCCAATTATTAAATCATCATTTTCTAGTTTATTCTTTTTAAAATCAGAAATTCTTCTACGAACAGTTTGTTCTGCTTTTTCTCTTATCGAGCATGTGTTAATTAAAATTAGGCTGGCTTCATTAGGATTTGAGGTGGTGTCATATCCTTCTTTTTTGAGAATTGAGGCAACAACCTCACTGTCAGAAAAGTTCATCTGACATCCGTAGCTTTGAATGTATAGTTTTTTGGAATTAGTTTTATTTTCGTTTATGGTGTGATTCTTGACTTCAGTTAACATAACAAATCAATTTTAAGCAAATTTAACACAAAAGGTGACATTATGACAGTAAAAATGCAAATCTTTTTTAAACATTTACATATAAATCATTCTGATTTTAGAAAAAAAATTATTTTTGCAAGACAAGATATTGAAATATAATGCAAAACTTAGTTATAGTAGAGTCACCCGCAAAGGCTTCTACAATTGAAAAAATTTTAGGTAAAGACTACAAGGTTGTCTCCAGCTATGGTCACATTCGTGATCTTTCAAAAAAAAATATGGGAATTGACATTGAAAATAACTTTACTCCATCTTACGAAGTTTCTGCAGACAAAAAAAGTGTTCTCAAAAATTTAATTTCAGCTTCAAAGAAGTGTGATGTTGTTTGGTTAGCAACTGACGAGGACAGAGAGGGAGAGGCCATCGCGTGGCATCTTTATGATGCTATGAGTCTTTCAAAAAAGGTAGTCAACAGAATTGTTTTCAATGAAATTACTCAGTCTGCCATTAAATCTGCTGTTGAAAATCCGAGAAATATTAATACAAATCTTGTAAATGCTCAGCAAGCGAGAAGAGTGCTTGATAGGATTGTTGGTTTCAAATTGTCACCCGTCCTTTGGAAAAAAGTAAAATCTGGCCTTTCTGCTGGAAGGGTTCAATCTGTTGCTGTAAGGTTAATTGTTGAAAGAGAAAAGTCAATATCGTCTTTCAAACTTAATTCAGAGTTTTCAATTTTAGCTAGATTAATAACTAAAGATAAATTAGAATTTGTAGCCACTTCAACAAAAACAGTCGATAATTTTCAAAACTCAAGAACTTTACTTGAAAGTCTTATCAATTCTAGTTTTTCTGTTAATTCAATTGAAACTAAACCATCTAAAAGCTCACCCTCAGCTCCTTTTACCACATCAAGTTTGCAACAGGTTGCTTCAAATAGGTTGGGGTTTTCTGTAACTAGGACTATGACTGTGGCTCAGAAATTATATGAGTCAGGCCACATTACATACATGAGAACTGATTCTACAAACCTTTCTGTAGAGGCAGTCAAGAAAATCGAAGTTTATATAACCCAAAAATATGGTGAGAGCTACTTAAAGACAAGAAACTATTCAACAAAAGCTAAGGTTGCTCAAGAAGCTCATGAAGCTATTAGGCCAACAAGTTTTGAAACCATTGATGCTGGTAGTGATGATTCACAAAAAAAACTATATAAGCTCATTTGGGAAAGAACAATTTGTTCGCAAATGAGCGATGCTATTTTTGATAAAACTGTTGTTAAAATTTCAAATACGAACAATCATGAGGTTAAATTTCAATCCAAAGGTCAAGTGATTAAATTTGATGGGTTTCTATCTCTTCAAAAGTCATTGTCCTCTTCTACAAATAAGGATGTAATTTTACCAAAATTTAAAGTAGGAGATATTTTAAATTATAAATCAATTGAAGCTAAAGAAAAATTTTTAAAGCCCCCTGGAAGATATACCGAAGCATCCTTGGTTAAGAAAATGGAAGAGCTTGGCATAGGTCGGCCATCTACTTATGCACCCACAATTTCAGTTATTCAAAAAAGAGAATACGTTATCAAAGATGATGTTGATGGTAAAAAGGTAAAATCTAACACTCTTATTTTAAGTGGTGATTGTATTGAAGAGATTGACTCAACAGAAATTATTGGTTCTGAGAAAAAAAAACTTATTCCAAGTGAGATTGGTAAAATAACAAATGAATTTTTAGTCTCTAACTTTACTGACATTATGGATTATAACTTCACTGCAAAAGTTGAAGATGAATTTGATAATATTGCATCAGGCAAAAAGCCTTGGAAGTCCGTTATTGAAGTATTCTACAACAGATTTGGTCCTAAAGTAAATCATGTAAACGAAACCAGCGAAAAAGTTACAGGACAAAGAGAGTTGGGAATTGATCCAAAAACCAGTAGGAAAGTTTTAGTTAGATTGGGAAAATATGGTCCAATTGTTCAACTAGGTGAAAACGACGATGGATTCAACGAAAAACCACGTTATGCAAAACTTCGTAAAGGCCAAACCATTGATATGATAAGTTTTGATGATGCAATTGGTTTATTTAATTTACCAAGAGAGGTAGGTCTTTTCGAATCAGAAAAAGTTACAGTATCTGAGGGTAGGTATGGACCATATATTAAGTTTGGATCAAAATTCATATCATTAAATAATAAAGACCCTTTTACTGTAAACTTGGATGAATGTATTGATATAATTAAGTCTTTTCAAGAGTTTGAAAAAAAGAAAATAATAAATACGTTTGATTATAATAATGAAAAAATTGAAATCTTAAATGGCAGATATGGACCATATATTAAATATGCTGGTAAGAATTTTAAAATTCCTAAAAACACACAGCCGTCTGAAATAAGTCTCGAGGATTGTTTAAAAATAATTTCAAAATCATTCAAAAAATAACCAAATTAATGTTTGCAAATTATTTTAGTCCCCTTGATGAAGATTTTAAAAGCTTTTTAGATAATCTTTCAAAAAATCAAATTGGAAGAAATGTAATTTGCAACATCAATCAAAGTTTCCCTGATATTGACTCAATTGATTTTGCAATAATTTTTGCTCCTGAGTATAGAGGTGGTAGTCTAGTAAAGACGCAAGAAGCTGATTTAATAAACATAAGAAAAGAACTTTATTCTCTGTATCGTGGTGATTGGAATTATAGAATTGGTGATTTTGGAAACTTGATTATTGGAAATAATGTAAAGGATAGCTATTTTGCTATAAATGATATTTTTTCAAATTTAATAAGTCAAAGCGTTTTCCCAATTTTAATTGGTGGGAGTAATGATTTAGTATATGCAATTTATAGGTCGTACGAATCGTTTTTAAAAGGAGTTAATTTATTATGCGTTGATTCTAAATTTGATTTACTCGACTCAAATCCTAAGACTATTTCCTCCAATAATTTTATTGGACACATTATCAAACAGGAACCCAATCACTTGTCTAATTACATTAATTTGGCTTACCAAAGTTATTTTTGTCAAAACGATGAATCCAGATTACTTGATAAAATGAATTTCGATTATTTGCGTTTGGGTGATTTAAGACAAAACATAACTAGTGTGGAGCCATATTTAAGAAGCTCCGACATAGTAAGCTTTGATTTGTCATCAATCAAGCAGAGTGATGCACCTGGAACAACAAGCCCTTCTCCCAACGGACTTGAGGCGCATCATAGCTGTGCAATTACAAGGTATGCCGGAATGAGTGATAGAGTTAGTTCATTGGGCATTTTTGAAATAGACCTTAAAAATGATGTGTCTAAACAGACTATCAAGCTAGTTAGTCAAATTATATGGTATTTCTTTGAGGGGTTTAGTTTGCGAAATAATGACTTCCCTAACTCAAAAAATATAGATAAAAATTTTCAAAAGTTTATAATTCCGGTTCGTGATTCTAATAATGAATTTGTGTTTTACAAAAGTCTTTCTAGCAGTAGATGGTGGGTTTCTTGCAATCTTGAACATGAATCCATCGAAGTGCAAGACATAAAAATTATACCTTGCTCATATGAGGATTATTTGGATACTATTTCGGGCGATATTCCCAAAAGAATTTTTAAGATTTTAAGCTCATAATCTCTGAAAGGTAATTGACGCAAGTTGATTGAATAGCTATATTATTTTTATTTCACAATAAATTGTTTATAAAACAAAAAAAATATATATATTTAACCACACAATTTTATGAAGAATATAATGTTTCGATACCATAACGTGTTTATAAGACCACTTTTGGCTGTATTTTGTTTGGTTTTTTTGTTGGCTTATTCACAACAAGACCCACAAATTACACATAATATGTTCAACAGATTCATGTACAACCCCGCTGTCGCAGGTGCTTACCCAGAATTTCATGCAACTCTTCTTCACAGAAACCAATGGGTTGGAGTTGATGGAGCTCCAACAACGTCCAACTTGAATGCATACGCATATCTAAGTCAAATTCAGGGTGGTGTTGGAATTAATGTTATCAATGACAAGGCTGGAATGTTTAGTGCTAAGACAGTAACTGCCTCTTATGCTTATCAGACAATGCTTGGTCAAAAACATAGGCTAGGTATGGGGCTAAGTTTTGGTTTTATGCAATATGGATATGATGGTACTTGGGTCACACCTGACAATACAGCAGATCAGTTTTTGCCAGATGCTAACGCATCCAAAAGTGTACCGGACATTGGTCTTGGCTTGTACTTATCGCACCCTGATTATTACATTGGTGTTTCTGCTACACATATTGTTCCCATGGAAGTCGATTTTGATGGTGTTGCGGTTTATAATCAGGCAAGACATTATTATCTACTTGGTGGATATGATTATGATTTGACAGATGATTTTTCATTGAGATTAAACATGCTAACCAAGACAGATGGCGTGTCATTACAAACTGACTACAACATCAACACATTTTTTAGGGACAGTCATTGGGCTGGAATCTCATACAGATATGAAGATGCATTGTGCTTTTTAATTGGATTTGAAGTAGCTAATGGATTTACTTTTGCCTACGCATTTGATATGGTGACATCAAAGTTATCCACTCAGGCTAATGGAAGTCATGAGGTTTTCCTCAGATATGCGTTTGAACTTGATTTCGTAGGTCGACAAGATACTCGATATAGTAACTTACGTTATCCTTAATTTAATTTTTGACAATTATGAAAAAGATAATTTATTTGTTTTTTATTTGCTATGTAACCATTAACCTTTCGTCATGTGTTACTGGAAGCGGTGAACTCACCGGTAGAACAACAACTCGTTTAATGTATAGTATCGAACCGAACTACGGAATGGTTAAGTTACCAGGAGGTTCTTTTACAATGGGTGCGAATGACCAAGATGTTCCTTATTCAAACAGAAATAACTTAAAAACTATTACCATCAGTCCGTTTTGGATTGACCAGACTGAAATTACGAACAACGAGTATCGACAATTTACTTACTGGGTAAGAGATTCAATTATCAGAAAGGAATTAATTGAATCTGACGATCCTGACAAGTGGGGTTATGTTAGTGATCCTGACCCTAATTGGAACCAGACTCTCTTAGATGAAGAACAACAAAGATCTGAAGACTACCACATTGATTGGTATAGACCTCTCAATTTTCAGAAAGATGTTGTAACCGAAGCTATGATAAATACTTTGATTCTTTCCGAGGAAGACCAAATAATTATGGAAGGAGAAAATATTCTAAGACCCTTTTTTCAAACTAAACTAATAGACACAAGAAAACTTATTTACGAATATGCTTGGTTTAATCGCGAGTCTGCTGCTTCTAGAAATAATAGGTTTGAATATGATGAGGGTGTTGAATTTGATCGAAGTGACTACAGGGAACTTGATGGTGGGAGAGCCGAAGCGTTTGTAGTCAAGGAAAGAGTACCTATTTATCCAGATACATTAGCTTGGGTTCACGATTTTACTTACAATTTCAATGAGCCAATGTTTGATAAGTATTTTTGGCATCCTGCCTATGATGAATATCCAGTTGTTGGTGTTAGCTGGAAGCAGGCTAAGGCCTTCTGTCATTGGAGGACCGCATACAAATTATATCATTTACCTGAAGAAAGAAGAGTCTTCGAAACGGAGTATAGGCTTCCAACTGAAGCTGAATGGGAGTGGGCAGCTAGAGGTGGACGTGAACTGGCTATGTTCCCTTGGGGCGGGCCTTATTCTAGAAATGTCAAAGGATGTTTCTTGGCAAACTTTAAGCCTTTGAGAGGTAATTATTGGGCTGACGGATACATATATACTGCTCCAGCTGACGCTTACATTGAGAATGATTATGGGTTATACAACATGGCTGGTAATGTTGCTGAATGGACTGAAACTGCTTTCGATCCTATGTCCGATATTTTTGCTTCTGACCTGAACCCAGATTTCACATATAATGCTAACGATGCTGATCATCCTCATTTCAAGAAAAAAGTTGTCAAAGGTGGCTCTTGGAAAGATATTGGTGCCTTTTTGCAAATTGGAGCCAGAGATTATGAGTATCAAGACAGTAGTAGGTGCTATGTTGGATTTAGATGTGTCAAAAGTCTTCCTTTCAACGAGGACACTGAAAGTACTTTGGAAGACAGATTTGAAAAGGTTAAAAAACCAAAAAACAAAAAAAAGAAAAAAAGAAACCAAATTAACTAGTTAAATAGTTTAAATTAAATAATAATTATTATGAACTTTGCAAATTCTAAATTTTACAAAATGATAATGCCGTATTTATACGGCTGGGGAGCCTCTTTGGTAATTGCAGGAGCGCTGTTTAAAATATTAAGTTGGCCTTATGCCAATCAAATGTTAATTGCTGGTATGGGAACTGAAGCATTAATATTTTTTATGTCTGCTTTTGAAAATGCCCCCAAGCAATACAAGTGGGAGAGGGCTTACCCTGGCATCCTTGATGCTGAGGAAACAGATGATACTCCTTCGGTCTCTCAACAACTTGACAAAATGCTTGAGGACGTTAATGTTGACAAAAAAGTAATCAAAAAGTTAGGTGAAGGCATGAAGAAACTGAGTGATTCGGCCGGCGGTCTTGGTGATGTGGCGGATGGCACAAAAAAATATAACACTCAAATGCTTTCCGCTTCAACTAATCTTGAAAAAATAAATGAACTTTATTTGGAACAAATCAAATCCTCTGAGCAACAGTTCATGGCGACACAGAAAATGGCAAGTAATTTAACATCGTCACTAGACCAAACATCTAGGCTCCACGTTGAGTTAGCTTCATTGACTGAAAACTTAAACGCTCTAAATAACGTGTATGGTGGAATGCTCAATGCCATGACATCAAAAACAAAAAGAAAGTAGTATGGCTGGAAACCACATGAGTGAACTCAGTCCTCGACAGAGAATGATAAACATGATGTATCTTGTTTTGACAGCTCTTTTAGCTCTTAATGTTTCAAAAGAGGTTCTAGAGGCTTTTGCCAAGATGGATAATTCGATTGAATATGCATATGGCGATAAGTATGTATCAAACGAAAAACAATATCAAGACTTCAAGAACAGGGCAGAAAAAAATCCTGAAAAGTTTCAGGAGTGGTATATGCATGCTTTAAATGTTCAGCGCGAAAGTAAGGAGATTTTAGATTCGATTCAGAGCGTCAAAAATAAGATTGAACTTTTAGCTGGTGGTTACGACAAAGATGGTATGTTAGTAAAAAAAGATGATAAAGATCTCGTAAAAAAATTACTTGTTAAAGATCCCTCAGAAAAAGGAGCCTATGGCTATGGCGTCATGCTTGTTAACGCAAGAGAAAAGTACAAAAACTTTCTACTTTCATTGGATTCACTCAACATCTACCTTGGTAATGATTCTAAAGTAAAGGACAGAATTAACCAAATACTGACTACTGATGATGTTGATGAAGACCCTACAGATCCAAAAGCAGCTGTACCATGGCAAGATGCTCAGTATAATGGCCATGTCCCAATTGCTGTAATGGCCTTTATGGCTCAAATGAAGTTAGACGTTGGAAGTTTGGAAGGTGAGATTTTGGAACTTTTACAAAAAAAGATAGGCCAAAGTTCTATCACTGTAAATTCACAAATTGGAGTTGTTAAAGCACCTAAACAAACTATAATGCTAGGTGATAGTTTTAAAGCAAGAGTTTTTATTGCCGGCGTTGACACTAATCAACTTCCTACTTTTAGTTTATACAAATATGACTCAAAAGGAAACAGACTACAGTCAGCTCCCTATGATACTCTCATCAATGATGGTAGTGAGGGTCTATACTCAACTAAACCAACTAAACAAGGAACCTATTATTTCGGTGGAGATATAGTCATTCAGTCGGAAGAGGGAGAAAAAACTTATCCATTTTTACAAGAGTACAGGGTAGATGCACCTTTGTCTGTAATTTCTCCAGATAAAATGAATGTTATATACACTGAGGTAATAAACCCTCTCTCAATTTCAGTTCCTGGTTACAGTTCTGATGAACTTCAGTTATATTCTGATTTTTCAGGTTGTAAAATCAAAAGTATAAAAAATGGGTCTTATGAAGCTGTAATTGCCAAAAAACAAAAAGGTAAAAACCGGAAGAAAACGATGAATTTATTTATCAAGGATAAGTCATCAGGAAAAATTGTTGGTGAAAAGGTAACTTTTAGAATTAAAAATGTACCACCACCAAAGCCATCTGTTAAAAAAATTCTTGGAACAGGAGAAATGACTCCGCAAGAGCTTGGGACTGCAGCTGGAATTAGAGCCAAACTTGAAAATTTTGATTTTGAGCTTAGTTTTGAAATAACCTCTTTTAGATATACCTATCCAACAAATACTGGCGCATTCAAAACACAAACCTACAATGGCTGGAAATTCACACCTGACTTAAAATCTCAGTTTAACGGGCTTAAACCAGGTCAGAAAATTATTTTTGACGGCTTTGAATATAAAATTAAAGGGTCAAAAGAAAAACCATCAAAAATGTACGAATCCTTAGTAATAACAATTTTGTAAAATATGTATCATGAATAGATTAAATTTAATACTATATGTTTTTATAATATTTTTAATTTCATTTTCTCAGGAAACACCTAACAATCAGTCAACCTATTCTCAGGAGGGTATGATCAATGGAAACAACCCTGGAAACACTGTTTTCAACGGTTTTGAAAATAATAAGTCTAATGTAAATTATCCAGGAAGTGATGCTCCAAGTAGTGCTTTTACTCACAGATCAAACGTTATTTGGTCAGATAACTCAACTATAGCTTCCGATGAAAAGACAGGTTATCATTCTTATATTCCTTATCCTTATGTTAGTGAAGATGATGTATTGTGGGTTAAAAGAGTTAGAAAGTTTATTGACATTAGAATCACTCAAAATCATCCGTTGTATTTCCCTATAAGTGTTGCATACTCCGATTATAATGGATGGGACGGAACGTCAATGGAAAGAGGGGCAGGTGGACAAAAAATATTTAACGAAGTATTATCTGGAACTGATGCAAGAAAAAATCTTTATCAGATTCTTAGAGATGCTGCTACAACAATCAACCCAGCTACCGGTCAACCCATGGTCCCAACTTATAATATGAGTATGACTAGAAAACTTACAAAAGAGGAAGTCATCCCAAATTGGGACGAAAATTATCCAAATGCATTTGGATTTTCTCAGTCAATTGAGGCTGATGATGAAGATGCTGATGAAATAATTGTGAACTACTGGTACGAAGCTAATCACATTTTAGGATACTTCATTGAAGAAGAAATATTCTTTGATAAGAGACGTTCAAAACTTGATTTCCGATATGTATCTATTACTCCTGTAGTTCAACATCCTGCTGAAGGAATTAGAAGAGACTTACCAACCTTTTATTTTCCTCAAGTCAGAGAGCTACTTGCTAATCACAAGGTTTTTCCAATGGACGGTAATCTTGCTCAACGTATGTCATTTGATGAATTTTTTCACAGAAAGTATTTTGCTTCAAACATTGTCAAAGAAACAAATGTTTACGATCGTCAGTTAAAAGATTATTTACCTGGCCGATCACTTGACCAACTTTTAGAAGGCAAAAGAATTAAGGAGCAGATTAGACGCTATGAAAGCGATATGTGGAATTATTAAATAATTTAAAAGCCCCGATTGGGGCTTTTTTTTAATATGATTTTTGATTTTATAATTGTAGGTCAAGGTATAGCTGGTTCTTCATTTGCATTTAATTTGTTAAGGAAAAATAAATCTTTCTATATTGTTGACAAATTAAACACTCTTAGTTCCTCTAGAGTCGCATTGGGAGTATACAACCCTGTAATATTAAAATGGTATACTAAGCCTTGGCATATTCAAAATCAACTCAATTTTTTTTTTAAATTTTATGGAGAATATGAACAGTTTTTTAAAACAAAAATTATTTTTGATATAGGAGTATATAAATATTTACATACAAATTACGATCAAAATAACTGGTTAACAAAATCATTAAGGTTGTCTAAGTTACTCTCAAATAATTTATATTCACTCAGTAAGCAAAATCTTATTAATAAAAAATTCTATGGCTTAATTAACTCTTCTGGTAGAATTAATGTAAGTGAATTTTTAGATTCATTTAGAAGTTTTTGTTTAGAAAAGAATTTGTTAGACCAAAGTCATTTTGACTATGAACAATTAAAAATTAGTAATAAAAGTGTTAAATATAAGAACATTAAAGCATCAAATATTATATTTTGTGAGGGAAGCTCTGCTTCACATAACCCTTTCTTTGATTCTCTCAAATTTACCCCAACCAAAGGTGAAATATTAGATGTCAAATTTCAAAATTTCAATTTTAAAAGTATAGTTCACTCTAACTTATTGTTTGTACCTAAGGAAGATAATTCATATTCTGTTGGTGCTACTTACGACTGGCTAGATCAAAGTAATTTGGTAACTCAAAAAGCTAAACAGAAAATTCAATTTGTTATTAAAAAAACTATTAACTCAAAATTTAATTTGATTAATCATAAATGTGCAATAAGACCGTCCACTACAGACAGAAGACCATTTGTTGGAACTCACCTAAATTATAATAATCTTCATATTTTGAATGGTCTTGGTTCACGGGGTGTATTATTGGCACCATATCTGTCTAAATTACTTTTTGACAAAATTTTTTATGGTAAATCTATTCCTGAAGAAATTGATGCCAGAAGGTTTTAAAAAAAAAGCCCCAAAAAAATTGGGGCTCTTTTTTTATTAATGATAGAACTTACTTAACAATATTCATATTTCTAGTTGCAGTAAAGTTATTAGTTGTCATTCTTACAAAATAAGTTCCTTGACCTAAATCATTTGAATTAAACTCTACTTCATGCTTACCAGCATCATATCTGCTGTTTGTTACCTCAGCAACATACTCGCCTAACATATTGTATACTCCAATCATAACCTCACTATTCTCCGGTACATAAAACTTAACCGTTGTAATTCCATTAAATGGATTTGGTTCATTTTGATATAACTTATACGCATTA
>PKDT01000076.1 GCA_002863085.1 Flavobacteriales bacterium | reverse complement strand
TATAATGCTCTTATATTTTTCTTTGTTAAATGTGTAAGGTGGATCCACAAAAATTATATCAAATTTGTCTTTATTTTTTTTTAAATATTGAAATACATCACTTTTGATAATGCTCAGTTGATTTAGATTAAGTTTATTCTTAGTTGTTTTAATAAAATTTAAGCATGCTAAATTATTTTCAACACAAGTTACGTTCTTAGAGCCCCTCGAACAAAACTCAAAACTGATGTTACCTGATCCAGAAAATAAATCCAAGACAACCAATTCTTCAAAGCAAAATGAATTGTTTATTAAATTAAATAAACCTTCTTTAGCGAAATCAGTTGTTGGTCTACAATTTAATTTTTTTTGACCAAGTCTTTGACTTTTATATTTGCCCGAGATTATTCGCATATAATTTGACTAAAAATATTAAGAAAATTGTTTAATGAATTTTTTGGTATACTGTCCTCGTAAGATAACATATTTGGTTTATCCATTGAACTTACATTTAACATGAATTCCTTGATGATATCTATCAACTTGTTATCAGTATCTGTGTTTGAAATTATTTTACATATTACAGAACGTTGATTTATTTCATGAAATCTTATGCATTTTAAAAAATAATATTTAAAATCGTTTAAATTTTTAAAATTAAAAGAATTACAGAATATTAATTTTTTATTTTCAACTATAGCTATATTAAAAAGATTTTGATGAATATTCATGTAAACCTCTTTACTGTTTTCGTTCGAATAAATTGCGTAATCAACCAGTAATGACCCGAAAGGTCTAAATTCGGTTTTGTGTAAATAATTTTTGAATATTTCCTTAAGTTTAAGTTCTATTGAGCTTATGCAATAACAGTTGGCGAATCTCTGCTTGAAAACCAAGTGAGTTTTTTTATTTCTACTTGAATCGTCAATTGGAAAGTAATAATTAAGATTATTTTTATCATAAAGTTGGTTGGGGATAAATGTTTCATTTTCAAGGTTTACAGAAACACTTATACTTTGAATTTGACTTTGGTCAAATTTATTAACCACTTTTGTGATCATATCTGAGATTTTGATTTTTTCGTTATTTTTTAAGCTTTCTAAAGTCTCGAAAGATTTTTTTTTGATATCAAATTTTCCGAAGCAAAAGTGTTTTGGAAAAATATAAAAAATAAGTTTTTTATTGCCAGTTTCCATTTAGGTGAGCTTCAAACATGGATCCAATCACTAGAGGTTCTTTAGGGTCAAAAGGTTTTGGGTCTTTTGCCTCAAATACAGGCACAGTTATTTTTGATTTATTAATCGTTCCTGCAGAAAGATTAAATTCAACACCATTACCGAAAGGTACAAAATTGAGTGAATCGATTGGATAGTTTTTTTTGAATAAGGAGTCAAGTATACTCACTTTACCAAGTGTGTCAATTAACATTGTGTCTTTGAATTGATACTCACGATAAATGTCATTGTAATATTCAATTAACGTATCTGTCCTTTCAACAATTATAAACGAGTCCAGTTTTACGAACGTAATTAGCTTATCGAATTCGCTTGTAAAGTACCCATTTTTTTCTTTATAGGCTAATTCAGCACTCCTTATGTCAATAAGCTTTTGTTTAATAAATGAGTACCTGTAGTCTTTTTCTTTCTCAAATTTTATTGGTTCCATGATAGTTCTGAACAACCAAAAAGATAGAAATAATATTGTTAGAGGAAGTAGTATTTTTACATAATTGGTTTTTTTATCATAAATACAAATTATTGTGTTCACTAGTTGATTTTTCTTGGACCTAATAAAACAAAGTAATTTTTTCATAATTCTTTCTATTGATAAAGTTGGGGCTAATCTACAATTTTTGTCCTAGAATATAAAATTAAAGCTAACAATTGATATTTATTGATTTTTAGTTTTAACAATTTTTTAATTACAATGAAATTAAATTTTATTCATTTATTTTTTTTTATAATTTCGTCAATAATTAAATAAAAATTCAAATGGCAAAGGGTAAAATTAAAGTTCAAGCGGAAAATATATTTCCGATAATTAAAAAGTTTTTATATACCGATCAAGAAATTTTTTTGAGAGAACTAGTTAGTAATGCTGTGGATGCCACAACTAAACTAAAAAAACTTTCATCACTTGGTGAGTTCAAAGATTCACTAGGAGATTTGAAAATTGAAGTAAAATTAAACAAAGAACAAAAAACTATATCAATAATTGACAGAGGAGTTGGTATGAGCTCAAGTGAGGTTAAGCAATATATCAATCAGGTAGCCTTTTCTGGCGCTGAGGATTTTATAAAAAAGTATGAAGATAAAGATGATAAGTCAGGAATTATCGGTCATTTTGGCCTTGGATTTTATTCAGCTTTTATGGTAGCAGAAAAAGTCCAAATTTTTACTAAATCTTACAAAAAATCTGAAAAAGGGTGTTTCTGGGAGTGCGACGGAAGCCCTGAATACAATCTGAAAGAAATTGATCGAAATGATAGAGGAACAGAGATTATTTTACATGTTGGTGACGATGCAAAAGAATATTTAGATGATTCTAAGATTTCACAGTTATTAACTAAATATTGTAAGTTTCTTCCAGTTGAAATAAAATTTGGTACGAAAACTTCAAAAGAAAAAAATGACAAAGGTGAGGATGTTGATGTGGTTGAAGATAATATAATCAATAATCCAAGCCCAGCTTGGACAAAGACTCCTAAATCTTTAAAAAGTGAGGATTATCAGAGTTTTTACAGAGAACTTTACCCATACAATTTTGACGAACCTTTATTTAACATACATCTCAATGTTGATTTTCCATTTGAACTGACGGGTGTTTTGTTTTTTCCAAAAATAAATCCAGGAATGGATTTAAATCGTCAGAAGATTCAATTATACTGTAATCAAGTTTTTGTTACCGACTCACTCGAGGGTGTCGTGCCAGATTTTTTAGCATTGCTTCAGGGGGTAATTGACTCACCTGATATACCACTAAATGTTTCACGTTCATCGCTACAAACTGATTCGAATGTAAAAAAAATATCATCTCACATAAGTAAAAAAGTTTCTGATAGACTAAATACTATGTTCAAAAAAGATAGAAGTGATTTCGAGTCTAAATGGAAAGATATGCAGATAATTGTTGAGTATGGAATGTTATCTGACGAAAAATTCTATGAAAGGTCTCAAGACTTTTCTTTATATAAAACTGTTGATAACAGTTTCTACACCATTAATGAATTAAAAGACACCATAGAGCATAACCAAAAAGACAAGGATGGGAAAACCATATGCTTATACACTAATAATGCTGAAGAGCAACATATGTATGTTTCCAAAGCAACTGAAAGAGGATATAAAGTTCTTGTCTTAGATAGTCCAATTGTTTCTCATTTAATTCAGAAATTAGAATCTAAAACTGATAAACTATCATTTGTGAGGGTAGATAGTGATAGTATTGATAATTTAATAAAGAAAGATGAAAAGTTTGAATCTATAATTTCTGAAAGTGATTTGAAAAAACTAAAAAAGAGTTTTGAAACTAAACTGCCTAAAGAAAAATTTATCGTATCATTTGAAGCACTAAGTCCATCTTCTCCCCCAATAGTAATTACGCAGTCAGAGTTCATGAGGAGAATGAAAGAAATGAGTATGACTGGCGGTGGCCCGATGATGGGTATGGGTAATATGCCTGAATCCTATAATTTTGTAATCAATTCTAATCACAAACTGATAAATAAAATTAATTCTGCTAAAGGAAGAAATAAATCCGATTTACTAAAAAAGGTAGTGAACCTTGGTTTACTAGCTAACAATTTATTAAAAGGTGAAGATTTGACTAATTTTGTTGAGGGATCATTCAAAAGCCTTTAGTTTCTAATCTATTGGACCGGATCCAATAAGTTCATTTTTTAAGTACCAAGCTGCGAATTGACCTTTGGAGATTCCTCTTTGTTTTTTCTCAAATTTGATGTAGATTGTGTTTTCAACAACTTTGATATTTGCTTTTTGTAGTGGCTGTCTATGTCTTATTCTAACTAAAAAGTTTTTTGATTCACCATTTTTAATTTTATTATTTTCATCAATCCAATTGCTTTTATTTAGATTTATGCACAATCCTTTTCGAAATAGCCCTGGGTGTTGATCCCCCATACCAACAAAAACAATATTTTTTTTTATGTTGGTTGCAATAACAAATAACGGTTTTGGTTTGCCACCTACTTCAATACCCTTTCTTTGTCCAATGGTATATTGAAAGCTACCGTTGTGGTAACCGATTAAATTGCCATCATTTTCGCAGTAAATTTGTTCTTTATATTCATTTTTTTGTGTTGAGTAAATTTTGGACTTACTACTTATTTCAATAATTTTTCCCTTTTGTTTTTTGATTTTTGAATTTAAAAAAACTGGCAGTTTTATTTTACCAACAAAACAAAGTCCTTGTGAATCCTTTTTATTGTGTGTGATTAATTTATGTTCTTTAGCTATTTCACGAACTTTCGATTTTTCTAGGTGACCAATTGGAAAAATAACTCTTTTTAATTGTTTTTTATTTACTTGGCAAAGAAAGTAGCTCTGATCTTTATTAACATCTTTCCCTTGTAATAATTTGATTTTACCGTTTGTTTCTTTTTTCTGACAATAATGTCCTGTTGCAATGTAGTCAGCATTTAATTTCAACGCGTAGTTCAAAAAAATTTTAAATTTTATTTCTTTGTTGCATAAGACATCAGGATTAGGTGTTAGTCCATTTTTATATTGATTAAACATGTATTCTATAATTCTTTTTTCATAATCCTTGCTTAAATCGATAACATGAAATGGAATACCGATTTGTTCGGCAACTTGAAGAGCATCATTGCTATCTTGAACCCATGGGCATTCGTTATTTTTTGTTAAGGACTTGTCGTGCCAATTTTTCATGTACATAGCGATAACCTCATATCCAGAGCTTTTTAACATCAAGGCAGCCACGCTTGAGTCAACTCCGCCAGAAAGTGCTATAACAACACGTTTTTTTTCTTCGATAATTTTTTTCAATTTAATTAATTAAGCAATTTTAGTAATTGCAAGTTTTGTTTAACAATAATAATAATTAAATTTACTCATAAATTTCAATACCATTCTAATGAACAAATATATATTTTTCATACCCATTCTAATAATGTTTTCATGCTCCGAAACAGAGTTTACAGCAGGTCTTGAGAGCAGAGTTACTGCAACAATTGATTTTTCACCAGAAACAAATTTTAATAACGTCGATTTCACCTCTGATGATGATATTGGGGGGTGTCCTGACCATGATATTGTTTATATTGACAAGTTTGAAGACGGGTCTTTAAATAATCAGTACTACACTGTTAGAATTGAAGCTACCGATTTATATAAGTCTGAAAATAACTGTAATCAATTTAGTTGGTACACCACTGAACAAGAATTTGTTCAGCATAAATTTATAATCAACGCATACGTTGAAGAAATTGGAAGTTATATGATGCTAAAAAGTTCAAGATATATTAATCATCCTAATATACCCACTAGTGGAATAACTGCTTATTATAAGCTGGAGAGAAGCGAAACGAATCTAGACAACAACGGACAAGGCATTGAATATTATGGTAATGATGTTGAGCTTGAAATCGCTAACCTAGACTTAGCTAATGGTACTATGTCAGGTACTCTAAATGCAACACTCTTTAGAGCTACACCTGTTGATAATCCGTCTGATTATCTTGGGGTAGAAAACGTACCAAATTTAGATTTATACAATCCTGCTCTAAACGACTTCATCGGTGATATTGATGGTGATGGTTACCCTGATTACAATTTAACAGACTCAATAAGAATTGAAAATTGTGTTTTTCAGAGAATTTCGGTAATAAATAACATACCTTAATTATTTTTGTGTATAATTTTAATTATTCCGTTTGAATCAAAATCGGAGCGCATATTAAATTCTTTTTCTATTCCATTATCGTATTCCAAACGAACAGCAGCCGTGTTAGGTGGCTCTTCTCCTAAATTGACTGCATGAAAGATAATTTCATTTTCTTGATTCATTTTAAGAGGTAATAAGATTGTTTTTTTTTCCTTTGAGAGATGGTGATTCTTTAAAATCCATTTACCATTAAAGTTAATTGAAATTGTGTCCCCGTCAACTCTTTCGTCATCCCATACTTTTATGAATAAGTATTTTGATGAAACATTATATGTTTTCTCATCCTGTATTTTTCTTTCTTGAATTACAAGAGGTGTAAAATTCACTTCTTTTAGTTTCATTAGTCTATGTTTTTGATCTATATCGGCACTTACAAGATATTTTTGATCTAAACTTGACATGAATGTATTTACAACAATCATATTTTCACTGTATTTTTTTTTAATTTCAATTTCCTTGAGATTAATTACTAACGGCCTATCATTGTAGTAACCAGATAATATAATTTCAGAGTAATCATTCATGGGTAGTTGATTGTAAGCATTTCGTGATCTGATTTCACTTAATACTTCGGAACTATTCATATCCCAATAACTTATAATTCCATTTTCACTCCATGATATTATTGTGTCACCTGAATAAATTCCAATTTTCAAAAAATAACTACTGTAAGGGTTTTTTATTTCATTAATAACATTGCCCTCTTTTAATGAAATTATTTTGATTGATTCATCATCACAGGTCAAGATATTTTGTTGGTTTTCAGAAATTATAGCATCAAAGAATTTAGTATTTATTTTTGAAATACTTTCAATTTTTTGTCTGTTAACATGTTTGCTAAAAATTTCACCATCCTCAGTAAATATAAAATATTGATTTCCTTTTTCATTAAAAATTGCATGGGTAGGGATTCCATCAATTTTAATAGTGTCAATTTTTCTATTTGTATATAGTGACCATAGTTTAACGGTGGAATCGTTCGAACAGGTAAGAAAGGTTTTTTTTCTATCATTGAAATCGATATGATTGATTGGTTCCTCGTGAGCAGATATTGTTTTGATTAACTTGTGTTTTTCTAAATCCCATAGATTTAAATTGCCGCTAAAATCGCCGCTAACAATTAAACTCGGATTTGGAGTAAAGGAAATAATTTCAGATTTCTGAGTATAACCAATGAATGATTCTATGAGTTCAATTTTTTGAGCAGATGCAAAAAAAGTTGTTAAAATTATTAATCCAAGAGTTACTTTTTTCATGTATCAGTAAAATAAATTTATAAGCATGTCTCAATCAAACAAAATAATAGTTCTAAAATTAACACTTTGGTATGGTATTTGTTTAATTTTATTAAAATATTTTGATTTGTAATGATATTAAGATTTGTCTTGGTAGTTAGTTTATTGTCAGTATGCGTGATGTGTGCTCAGTTGACAGTTACTAC
Source organism: Flavobacteriales bacterium (assembly GCA_002863085.1). Classification (GTDB taxonomy): domain Bacteria; phylum Bacteroidota; class Bacteroidia; order Flavobacteriales; family TMED113. The sequence goes on along the minus strand of PKDT01000076.1, from coordinate 25,659 downwards.
ATTTCAAAATAATTCTGATGATTTGGAAGATTTCATTTTAACTGAGCTCTTAGGCTGTGAAATAGAAATTTCAAATGTTCAGTTTATTGGAAATTATGAATCAATTGGGACCTTTACTTTTGTCGAAAATCAGGAAATGTGTGAAAACAACTTTGACCTTGACAGGGGATTGATTATGACCACAGGTTCAGTTTCAAATGCAGTAGGTCCAAATAATAGCGGTGATAATAGTCAGGAGTGGAACGAGATATATGAAGATAGTTTTCTTCAAAATTATTTACAAAATTTTGGGGTTATCAACGATGGGGTCAGTTTGTTTGACCCTAGTATTATTGAATTTAATTTACAATCATCTATAAGTCAGAATCTTTATTTTGAACTTGTTTTTGGATCTGAAGAGTATCCAGAATGGATGAGTCCATTTTATGCAGATGCATTCTGTTTTTTTGTTAGTGAAGTTGAAAATGACATAGATCCAAACTATGATAGTTCTCCGATAAATATCATGGAAACTGGAAATATTATTAATGCTGAAGAGTGTGATATAATCAATAAACCTATTTCAGTTTGGACTGTTAGACCTTACTCTGAAGTTTTTAATCTACCTTCAATGAACGGATGTTTATATCAATTCAACGACGAAGGACAACTCTGTGATGCGATTTCTTATGATGGTTATACTAGCAATCTTTTATTTAATTTAGCATTAGTTTCTGGAGCAAAATACCATATCAAGTTAGTAATTATTGATGGTGCCGGACCAGCAATTGATAGCGGGATATTTTTGAAAAAATCTATCTCTGACAATTTCAATTTTGCAGATTTTGAATGGGGTCAGGCCACATATAGTGATGATGGTATCTCAATCTCATTTACTAATACCTCTCCTCTTAATTCCAACGATAATTTTTTCTGGGATTTTAATAATGACGGAATAATTGATTCAAATTTAGCCAATCCTACTTACATTTACAGTGAACCAGGTACATATTTAGTATCTTTGGAGATAATTAATGATTGTCTTGGGTCATCAGAGACTATTAGCTATGAGGTGTTTGTAGAATCAAATAATACAAATATTATTAGTAATTCGTCAGAAAGCTTTAGTTTTTATCCTAACCCAGCTAGTAATTTACTGAATGTAGATTTGTCTTACGATAATAAAGATTATTTGTTGGATTTTTTTGACAAATCAGGTAGAAAATTAAATACTTTTAAGCTTAAAAATTCAAGAAATAAGATAGACCTTACCAATTATGAGAATGGAGTCTATTATGTTCGATTATCGAATAATAATCAATTTCAAACTTTTGAAAGAATTATTATTGTGCAGTAGTATTTTATTGTGTAATAAAGTTAGTATCTTTGATAAATTAAAAAATCATGAAAAGTCCAGTTATTTATTTTTTATTTCTTAGTTTATTTTTGTTCTCCCAAAACAATCTACCTAAGTGGATGACACAACAAGAAAAATTTTACAACAAGGAATATATCGAAAATTATTCAAATTTAAATTCAGATGTAATTACCACTCCTCCTAACTTCAGTGTTCGCACCATGGCAGAATGGGAAGAAATTCAGGCACTGACAATTGCATGGGAGGGTTTTGAGCCTATTCTAACTGAAATTGTTAGAAACTCAGTTAATGAATGTAAAGTCTTCATAGCTTGTGAAAATCCAAATGAAGTTGAAAATTATTTACAATATTATAATGTTGACACACAAAATGTTGAGTATCTGGAGGTTGAGACTAATAGCATATGGATGAGAGATTATGGACAAAATACCATTTATAAGAATGATGTAGATTCAATCTACTTGGTTGATTGGGTGTATAACAGACCAAGACCCGACGATGACACTTTTCCAGAATTTTTGTCCGATTACATGGATATTAATTTGTATCAAACCTCGCAAAATCCAAACGCATTGGTTCATACCGGCGGTAATTTTATGAGCGATGGTTTTGGAACAGCATTTTCTTCAAATTTAGTTATTGATGAAAACGATATTTCTGAAAATGATATAGATGAAATAATGCAGAATTTCATGGGAATAAACAATTACATAAAAATGGAAACACTTCCATTTGATGGTATTCATCACATTGATATGCATATGAAGTTGTTAGATGAGGAAACATTGCTTGTAGCTGAATACCCTGAGGGCCTATCAGATGGACCACAAATTGAAGAAAATTTACAATACATAATGGATAACTTTACTACAAAGTGGGGTACACCTTTCAACGTAATCAGGATTCCTAGTCCACCAAGTTCTAGTGGATATTTCCCAGGTGAACAGCCAGAACTCAACAACTCAGTTGATGGATATTATCGTACCTACACGAACTCTGTTTTTGTTAATAAAACTGTTCTTGTCCCTTTCTACAGGGAGGAATATGATACTGTAGCTCAAAGAATTTATGAAGAAGCATTACCTGGATATAACATTGTTGGAATTGATTGCGATAACAGCGGAAGTAACATAATTTCACAAAGTGGTGCCATTCATTGCATTACTCACAGTGTTGGTGTTAACGATCCATTATTAATTTCCTTTAAAAAAATTGAAGAGTCTTGTTATTTGTCTAGTCCATATGTTAACATACTAGCCATGATTAAACATAGGTCAGGCATTTCTGAAGCTAAATTCAACTATCGTATTCAAGGTAGTACTAATTTTAATTCCATAGATATGCAAACTATTGGAAACGATTTATGGGATTTAACAATGACATTTGATTCTTTTGATGTAGACATTGAATATTACATTTCAGCTGAGGCAAACAACGGTAAATTTCAATCAAAACCTATAACCGCGCCAGATGGATATTTTTCATTTTATTATGGCTCTAACGAATCTTGTGCTGAGGTTTTAGGTTGTACTGATTTGTTAGCTTGTAATTACAATCCCAGTGCAACCATTGATGACGAAAATTGCGAATATCCCGAAATTTATTATGATTGTGAAAATGAATGTTTGTTTGATATTGATAATGATGATATTTGTGATGAACTTGACAATTGTATTAATATTTTTAACCCAGACCAAGCTGACTTTAACCTTGACGGCATAGGAGATGATTGTGATGGGATTGATATCTATGAAAATTACTCAACAGTAAAAGATTTAATCTTTTTTACTTTAGATGGAAAAAGAATTAAAAATATTGAAAAAAGTCATCCTTTTTTAATTTTAAGATCTGACGGTACTGTTGTGGTCAAACAATTATTAAAATAATTACATGATAAAAAAAATACTAACTTATCTTATGATTTTCAGCAGTTTTGTTCTTGCTGATAATCATTTATTTAAGATTTCACTTGAAAGTAATAATATTGCAAGCATTGAAACTGATGCTCAAATCTCACTTGATCTAGACATTGATTTATTTAATTCATTGAGACAAAATCAACCTTGTGAATTTAACTTATCTCTTCCATTTTTTAACGAAACTGTTCTAAGTCTTGAGCTCAAGTCATTTAACGTATTTAATGATCAATTCCAATTAATCAGAACTACGTTAAATGGTCCTATATTAGAGGATTATGACCCATTTATACAGTCTTACAGAATTATCGGCACCGATTTAACTGGTTCAATTTCCTTTCTAAAAGACAAAATAATAGGAGTTATTAAATATAATAACCAAGTGTATGAACTAACCCACTTAAACGACAATAGATACATTCTCTTCGATGTTAATAAGAGTAGTTTTGAATCTGAATTTATTTGCAAAACACCGGATTCATCAATTAATATAGAATATGAAAATCAAAATAATCTATTGGGCGGAGGTATGGAATGTGTTGAGATGGGAATAGATATTGATTATTACACATTCAATCAATTTAATCAAAACTGTTATGATGCTGTTGAGTGGGCGCTCGCGTTATTAGCGGGAGTTAGTGAGGTTTACATGTCCGAACTTCAAGATGCAGATGGAAATCCATTAGTTTTTTTACAAGCCAGATATATAAATGTTTGGGAAATTGTTGATAATTACGATCCTTTAAACGATTGCTCTGAAATGTTGGATGAAATGCCTAATTACTGGACAAATCCTCCATTTAATCAGTTTTATGCACAAACAGATTTAGTCCATCTTTTTAGTAGAAAAAATGCCAATGGTGGAATTGCTTGGGTAGGAGCATTGTGTGGTGGGCCATCTAGTTCTCAATATGGTTTTGGAGTAACCTCTGGACTAAACACTAATTTAACATACAATTATCCTAATAACACACCTTACAGTTACAACTTGTCATACCTTGGTCATGAAATTGGCCACAATTTTGGTTCAAACCATACACACAATTGTAATTGGTCCGCTGATGAGACTTTTAATTTTCCAGGCGGTGCGATAGATGGTTGTGCAGACGTTGAAGGAGATTGCTCAACCCCTCAAAATCCTCCAAATGAAGTTTGGCAACAACAACTTGGAACAATTATGAGTTATTGTAATCTTGGTTCAGTTGGAATTTCATTAGAGTTTCATCCTGTCGTCAAAAACCAAGCGCTTATACCTGGTATCTTTTCAGCAAACTGCTTTACATCAGATTGTGATGCATTAGAAACAAGTTGTGACAATTCAGTTTATGGTTGCACTGATGAGATTGCTGAAAATTATAATCCATCAGCAAATATTGATGATAACTCTTGTACTTATATTCAAGGCTGCACAAGTGTCAATGCTGATAATTTTAATCCAAATGCTACCCAAGACGATGGCTCTTGTATATGCTCAGGAACAATTAGTTTTTTCCTTGAAACAGATTATTGGAGTAACGAAATAAGTTGGGAAATTATTTCTAGTGATAATGTTTCTGTCGACTCTGGTGGAGATTATTTACAAGGTGGTGAGACAATATCTAATGAGTATTGCTTAGCTGAAGGTTGTTATTTACTAAATATTTATGATTCCTATGGAGATGGAATTAGCTCAGATAACACTGCAGGAAATACACCAAATTATTACGTAAATTTCGAAGACACTTATTTAGTCGAAATGACAGAGAATGATTTTGGATTTGAATCGATTAATGAATTTTGTATTGATTTTTGTTTAGCTGACACTGATTTAGACGGTGTGTGTGATGAGGATGAGATATTTGGTTGTACTGATGATACATTTGTTGAATATAATATTCTAGCTACTGAAGAAGATGGAACATGTGCAACTATTATTGTAGAGGGTTGTACTAATCTTGAAGCTTGTAATTTCAATTTTGAAGCAAATACTGACGACGATTCTTGTATCTTCAGTGATGTAGGATATGATTGTGATGGAAATTGTTTAAGTGACATTGATGAAAATGATATCTGTGATATCTTTGGTTGTACTAACCTTGCTGCTTGCAATTTTAGTCTTGAGGCAAATATTGATGACAATAGTTGTGTTTTTCCCATTGATAATTTTGACTGCGATGGTAATTGTGTTGTAAATATTGATTGTAATGGGCTCTGCGATGGTTCTAGTGAGTTTGATGATTGTGGTGTCTGTGATGGGGATAATTCTTCGTGTACTGGTTGTACAGACGCATCTGCGTGTAATTATGACTCAAGTGCATTAATTAATAGCAATGAATGTGAATATCCACTAACTAATTTTGATTGTAATGGCAATTGTATAGTAGAATTAGATTGTAGTGGAATTTGTGGAGGCGACACTGTTGTCGACCTTTGCGGAATCTGCGGAGGTGATGGTCCTGATGAATTTTACGATTGTGACGGTAATTGTATTACTGATTCTGACAGTGACGGTATTTGTGATCAAAATGATAACTGTATAGATTCATACAATCCAACTCAAATTGATAATGATGGCGACGGAAATGGCGATGAGTGTTCGTGTCAATTCGTTGAAATATTTGGTGAGTTAAATCCAAGCTTTGGACTCTATGAAGTTTATACACTTTCAAGTAATTTAAACAATACAATATCATGGGAGGTTATAGGAGGTGAAATTGTTTGGGTTTCCGCAAATAATCCACCTTCAATAGGTATTCAATGGAATCAATTAGGACAAGCTACCATAATCATTAATCAATTATATGGATCTAATCAATCTTGTAATTTTTCATTGGATGTTTCCGTAATTCCATCATCAGTTGAACTCATTGAAAATCAAAGCTCTGAAAATACATTGCTTTGGAAGTCTGATATTCTAGGTAGAAACACTAATAATAATAACAGGTACATCATTAAAGTTTTTAATGACGGAACTGTTCATAAAACATATATAACAAGTAAATAATTCCCTAAATTTTTAATCATGAAAAACATTTTAATCGTCGCATTGTTATTACAAAATTTAATTTTTGCTCAAATCCAAGTTGGATCAACTATTTTACAAGAAAGAGAAGTCGTTGGTGGATTGGATGTCCCCTGGGAGATTAAATGGGGACCAGACTCAAACGAAACAAACGAGTTCCTATGGGTTACTGAAAGATCTGGAATTGTAAGTAGGATAAATGTTGAGACAGGTGAAAAAAATATAATTCTTGATATCCAAAGCAGTGTAACAACTGAGTCTGAATCAGGTATGCTTGGAATGGAGTTTCATCCTGATTTTGAATCCAATAATATAGTGTTTATAGTTTATACATATTACCAGGGTTTTAATATAAAAGAAAGACTTTCAGCTTTTACATACAATCCAGAAATTGATGTTCTTGAAAATGAGCAGATTTTACTCAATGGAATTACTGGTAATAGCACTCACAACGGATCTAGAATACATGCTTTGGACGATTACACTTTATTAATGACGACCGGTGATGCTCAAAATCAGTCAGATTCACAAGATACTCAGATTCTAACAGGAAAAATTTTAAGGATTGATATTTCAGAGGAAAACTTTGGAGGAGTGCCCTTTGACAATCCATTTTCAGATTCTTATGTTTGGTCTTGGGGACACAGAAATGCGCAGGGTCTTGAGTTAGCACCTAATGGAATAGTTTACAGCTCTGAGCATGGACCACAAAGCGATGATGAGCTGAATATTATCAACTCTGGAAGAAATTATGGTTGGCCAAATGTTATGGGTTTTTGTGACGGTTTTTCGGAACAATCTTTTTGTGAGGAAAATAATGTTGTTGAACCATTAATTAATTGGACCCCCACTATTGCTCCATCTGATATTATATGGTACAATCATCCTTCAATACCTGAGTTTCAAAATACTCTTTTGATGACTGTTTTAAAAGACAAAATGCTTGTTAGATTCGAATTTAATGATGATGGTACACAGTTAGTAAATACTACAGAATTTTTTAATCAAGAGTGGGGTAGACTAAGAGATATCTGTGTTAGTCCATCTGGAAAAATATACCTAGCAACCAACGGATATTCTTGGCCAAGTCAAGGACCAAACGAAATAATTGAGCTATACAACGCTGACTATCTTTCATCAGATATTAATCAAAATCAAAATACAAGCGCGGTAATATATACATCAGATTTATTAGGAAGATCTGTAAATAATAAGTCAGAAGGTTTTCTTATTAATCTTTACGATGATGGTAAGGTTTCTAAATTATATAAATTGAATAGATAAAGAAACGTTTTAGATTTATTTTTATAAAATAAAAGAGTTAGATTGATAATAATAAAAGCCCACTCATTTGAGCGGGCTTTTATCGTGGAGATGCAGGGAATCGAACCCTGGTCCAAACAAGGAATAAAAAGACCTTCTACATGCTTAGTATTATTTAATTTTTCGTGTAAACTCTGCCATAATACAGCCAAAAGCTTACCTTATCCTGTAAATTTCACCTTAGTTACCAGGAAAAACTGAAGCTAGTTCAACTTTATTATGCTCTGATTTAAGGTGTTGAACAAACCTTAAAGAGAACAAAAGTGCTTAAAGAATTATTAAGCAGCTAAAGCGTAATTATTTTCGCCATTTAAAAATTTTTAAATTTTTTTACGAGAAATTATAAAGAAACTCGACATGCTAATAAATTTATTAAACTTGCTGTCAAATCCGGTCATCCCCAATATATCAAAGAACTATCCGTAAATTTAAAAACTTTAGTTTATAATTTCATAAATTTGAACTAATTAAATTTAGGTAAATGAAAATCGGAGTAATTAGAGAAGGTAAAGTTCCAACTGATAAGAGAGTTGCATTAACACCGATTCAATGTAAAGAAATTCAAACTAGATATAAAGATGTTTCCATATATGTTCAATCTAGTAACATTAGATGTTTTAAGGACAGTGAGTATTTGAAACTTGGTATTGATGTTAAAGAAGATATATCATTTTGTGATATTTTTATTGGTGTCAAAGAAGTTCCAATTGATATGTTGATAGAAAAAAAAATTTACTTTTTCTTCTCACACACTATAAAGATGCAGCCCTACAACAAAAACTTACTTAAAGAAATAATAAAAAAAAATATTCAACTAGTTGATTACGAAACATTATTGGATGAAGATAATAATAGAATAATTGGTTTCGGTAGATATGCTGGGATAGTTGGGGCTTATAACACATTTATGACCTATGGAAAAAAAACTGGCCTTTATGAAATACCTTTTGCTCACAAATTAGAAGGAAAAAGTGAATTAGACAATTTACTTTCAACCATCAACTTACCGAACGATACTAGAATATTATTAACAGGAAAAGGTCGTGTTTCAAGTGGAGTTCTGGAAGTTTTGAGATTAATGAATATTAGATCAGTTGATAAACAAGAATATTTAAAATCTAAAATTAAAAAACCAGTTTATCTTCAACTAGATTTTTCAGAATATTATATAGGTGAAAAAAATAATAATTTTGAAGTTAATTTTTTTAAAAATCCACAAAATTATAAGTCTATTCTTAATAAGTACTTAGATAAGTCAGATATTTTTATTGCTGGACACTTTCATGCATCTGAAAATCCTAACTTAATTACTCGAGATGATTTGTCAAAAAACCATAAAACAAAAGTAATAGGTGACATAAGTTGTGACATTAATGGTCCTATTGCATCGACATTAAGGGCGTCGACGATTGATAATCCGGTCTATGGTTATCATAAATTTGAACATAATGAAGTTGATTTTTTAGATGACAGTTCAATAGCTATAATGGCAGTTGATAATTTACCATGTTCGTTACCAAAAGATTCTTCAAATGATTTTGGAAAAGTTTTTATTGATCGGATTTTACCAGATATAATTGGTGATCAATCTATAATAAATAACGCTTCCATCACAAAGGAAGGTAGGTTAACAGATAAATATCAATATCTTTCTAACTATATACTATAGTTTTTTCAAATTTTTAATCTTTTCAGTGGGGTTTTTCGAATTGAAAACACTACTTCCTGCAACAAGAACATCCGCTCCATGATTGATTAACTTTTTTCCATTTAGTTCATCTACACCTCCATCAATTTGAATTAAAAAATTTGCATTTTCTCTTAATCTCATATCACATAGTTCATCGAGTTTTTTATATGTTCTTTCAATAAATTTTTGTCCACCAAATCCAGGATTAACACTCATTAAACAAACTAAGTCAATTTCATTGGCGATATCAAATATATTTTGGACATTTGTATGAGGATTTAACGCAACACCAGCTAACATTCCCTTATTTTTTATTTCGTCAATTGTTCGTTTTAGGTGTATACAAGCTTCAAAGTGTACTGTAAGAATTTCAGCTCCGACAGCTTTAAAGTTTTCTATATATAGATCTGGGTTGCAAATCATGAGATGAACATCTAGAGATTTTTTAGAGTATTTAGAAATTGATTTAACAATAGGCATACCAAATGATATGTTTGGAACAAATACTCCATCCATTACGTCAAGATGAAACCAATCAGCATCACTCTTATTGATCAAATCAATTTCTGACCTTAATTTACTAAAGTCACAAGCCAACATTGAAGGGGCAATTTTATGTGACATTTAGCCTAGATATGTTTTTAAAATTTTGCTTCTTGAAGTATGCTTGAGTCTTCTAATACCTTTTTCTTTGATTTGTCTGACGCGCTCTCTGGTCAAGTCAAATTTTTCACCAATTTCTTCAAGAGTCATTGCATGTTTACTCCCAAGTCCAAAATATAAACGTATGACATCGGCTTCCCGCTCAGTGAGAGTTGTGAGTGATCTCTCGATTTCTGTTCTTAATGAATCGTTAATTAAACTGTCGTCGGGATTCGGGCTTTCCCCACTCATAATTACGTCATATAAGTTGCTATCTTCGCCATCAACCAAGGGAGCATCCATAGAAATATGTCTTCCTGAATTCCTTTGAGATTCTCTAACATCATTTGCACTAATCTCTAAGACACTGGCAATTTCATCAGCTGATGGCTCTCTTTCAAACCTTTGTTCTAGAGATGCATAGGTTTTATTTATTTTATTAATTGAACCTATTTTATTTAATGGAAGCCTAACGATTCTTGATTGTTCAGCTAATGCTTGAAGTATAGATTGTCTTATCCACCAGACAGCATATGATATAAATTTAAAACCTCGAGTCTCGTCAAATCGCTTGGCTGCTTTGATAAGACCTAGATTTCCTTCATTAATTAAGTCAGGCAAGGAGAGACCTTGGTTCTGATATTGTTTTGCAACGGAAACTACGAACCGCAAGTTTGCTTTTGTTAACTTCTCTAGTGCAATTTCATTTCCTTCTTTGATTTTTTTTGCAAGTTCAACTTCTTCATCAGCAGATATTAAATCAACTTTTCCAATCTCTTGTAGGTATTTATCGAGTGACGCAGTCTCTCTGTTTGTAACTTGTTTTGTTATTTTAAGTTGTCTCATTTTATTAACGTAGATTATTGTGTTTTTTCTGGTTTTTCTAATAAAATTTTTCTGGATAGTTTCATTTTTCCGCTCTTCGGATCAATGCTAACTAATTTAACATCAACTTCATCTCCTTCCTTAAGTTCTTCTTCTACTTTTTCAAGTCTTTTCCAACAAATTTCAGAAATATGTAACAGTCCGTCAGTTCCTTTATTAATTTCAACAAATGCACCATAGGGTTGAATTGATTTAACAATTCCTTTATAAACTTCTCCAACCTCAGGAATGAAACAAATATCTTTTATAGTTTTTTCTGCACGTGCCATTCCATCAGGGTCAGTTCCCAGAATTTCAACAATACCTTTGTTATCTTCCTCATTGATAGTGATTGTTGTTTCAGTGTCAGTTTGCATTTTTTGAATTATCTTGCCTCCGGGTCCAATTATTCCGCCAATCATGTCTTTGGGGACAATCATGGTTATCATTTTAGGTGAATGGGGTTTTGGAGTTTTTCTACTTTGCGGCATTTCTTCAAGCATTTTATCAAGAATGTGTAGTCTACCATTTTTGGATTGATTTAGTGCTTCTTCAAGAATTTCGTAGGGAAGACCTTTTACTTTCATATCCATTTGGCATGCTGTAATTCCGTTTGAAGTTCCAGTTACTTTGAAATCCATATCACCCAAAAAGTCTTCATCTCCTAAGATATCGGATAAAATTGCGTATTCAGAGTTGTCTTCGTTCGTAATTAGACCCATAGCAATTCCAGAGACAGGTCTTATTATATCAACACCCGCATCCATAAGCGAAAGCGTGGCTGCACAAACAGTTGCCATAGAGGATGAACCATTGGATTCTAATATTTCTGAAACGACTCTAATTGTGTATGGATTTTTTTCACTTATCATGTCCTTTAATGCTCTTTGAGCAAGATTACCGTGACCAATTTCTCTTCTACTAACACTAAATTTCATTCTTGCTTCACCCGTTGAGAAGGGAGGGAAGTTGTAATGTAAATAAAACTTTTCTGCTCCTTGTTGAGTAACTGTGTCAAGTCTGTTTTCGTCAAGAGATGTACCTAATGTAACAGTAGTAAGAGATTGAGTTTCACCTCTTGAAAATATTGCAGATCCGTGTGTTTTGGGGAGATAGTCAACTTCACACCATATCGGTCTAATTTCGTCAGTTTTTCTACCATCCAGTCTAGTTTTGTTCTTTAAAATATAGCTCCTAACAGCTTTTTTTTGAGAATTATAAAACTCTTTTAAAATTTCGTCCTGGTTTTCTACTAACTCATCAGAACTGAATTGATTGTATAGACTTTCTTTAAGTTCATCTAAGAGTTTAGTTCTTTCTGTTTTAGTTGTTTTCTTTGATGAAATTTCATAAACTTTATCATAACAGAAATCACTAACTTTTTTAGCAAGCTCGGATTCTTCAGTAACTGTTACTTCTCTTTTAGTAACAACCCCTAATTTTTCACTCAGTTCAACTTGCGCTTTGCATTGAAGTTTTATTTGTTCATGCCCAAATTTGATTGCTTCAATCATCTCTTTTTCAGAAATTTCATTCATCTCGCCCTCAACCATTACTACTGAGTCAGATGAAGCACCGATCATAAGATCAACGTCTGATTTCTCTAAATTCTCTGGACTTGGGTTAACAACAAATTGATTATCTATTCTCCCTACTCGAACCTCCGAAATGGGTCCTTCGAAAGGAATATCGGATAAAGTTAAAGCTGTTGATGCAGCAAGACCAATAAGAGAGTACGGGTCTACATCTCTGTCATGAGACATTAGTTGAATCATGACTTGTGTTTCACAATGGTAATTTTTTGGAAAGAGTGGACGAAGAACTCTATCAACCAGTCTCATTCCTAAAATTTCCTGGTCAGACGGACGACCTTCTCTTTTGAGGAAACCTCCTGGAAACCTTCCGTCTGCTGCAAATTTCTCTCTGTAATCTACGCTTAAAGGTAAGAAATCTACATCTTTTTCTGCTCTGTCAGATACGACTGTTGCAAGAATCATGGTATCACCCATTCTAACAACACATGACCCGTGTGCTTGTTTTGCTAATAACCCTGTTTCGATAATTATCTCTCTACTTCCGTCAAGGGAGATATTGACTTTATTAAGTTTTGGTTTCATTTGTAATGTTTTTTTGAAATAACTTAAATCTACTTTCTGAGATTTAAGCTTTTTAGTATAGATCTATATCTTTGTATATCTTTTTTCTTTAAGTATTCAAGCAATCTTCTTCTTTTACCTACTAGCAAAACCAACGATCTTTTAGTGTTATTGTCTTTTTTGTTTTCTTTGAGATATTTTGTTAAGTGATTGATCCGCTCTGTAAAAATAGCGATTTGACCTTCACTTTTACCCGTATCCTTTTCAGATGAATTGTGTTTTTTGAATATTTCTTTCTTCTTGATAGCGTCTAAATACATATTTCGATTTTCTATTTTAGTCTGCAAATATACTATTTATTTTCTTCCTTTGAATTCTTTTTTTGAATAATATACTAGTTTTATAAAATTTGAAATTTTATTTTTTAAATTTTTTCTGTGGACAACAAAGTCTAAGAACCCCTTTTCGAGTAGAAATTCAGACTTTTGAAAACCTTCGGGTAGGTCTTTTCCAATTGTTTCTTTTATTACTCTGGGACCAGCAAAACCAATTAATGCGTCGGGTTCTGCAATATTTATATCACCAAGCATTGAAAATGAAGCAGTCGCTCCGCCAAAAGTTGGGTCTGTTAACAAAGATATATAAGGAATTTTTTGTTCACTCAGTAGAGATAATTGAGCCGATGTTTTGGCGAGTTGCATTAATGAAAAGGCTGACTCCATCATTCTAGCACCACCTGACTTTGAGATAATCATCAGAGGTATTTTTTTTCTAATACAAAACTGGATTATTCTATAAATTTTTTCACCAACAGCTGAACTTATCGATCCACCAATAAACTCAAAATTCATTGAAGCTATTGCAATTTTCATGTTATTTATTTTACCGTGTGCAGTACATATTGCTTCGTTCAATTTTGTCTCCCCTTTAGCCATTTTTATTCTTTCAGTATAGCTTTTCGTATCACTAAATTTCAGCGGATCTTTGGAAGTTAATTTTTCATTGATTACGATATACTCACCATTGTCAAAAAGTAGAGAAAAATATTTTTTACTTGATATTCTTGAGTGATAATCACAATTTCGACAAACGCCAAGATTAGCGTTATGTTCTTCTTTTGGGATTAGGGTCTTACATTTAGGACACTTAAACCAAAGTCCTTTAGGGAAGTCCTTTTTGTCTTTACTATCAGTAAAAATTCCTTGATTTTTTCTTTTGAACCAAACCATTTTAATCTAATTTACCAAGAGTTGCTAGATGATTTAATTTTGCTCTTTTGATTAATGCCCTCTTAACTTTTTCTTCATCTTTCAGTGCGTAATTTGTTAGTGCATCTTCTTGAAGAGCCCTTCCATAAGAAAAGGTTAGTTTCCATGGTTTATTTTTTTGTATTTTGTTTAATAGGTTTAGTCTTGCAGCTGCATCATCACTTTTTTGACCTCCAGAAAGAAATGCAATTCCAGGTACTGTGGATGGAACATTATTTTTGAGACAATTATACGTTAATTCTGCTATTTTTTCATTAGAAATTCTTTCACTAGATTTTTCACCAGGTAAAATCATGTTAGGTTTCAAAATTATTCCTTCTAAATCAATATTGAAAAGATTTAAGTCCATGAAAATGTTTTTTAAAACATTCTCAGTTACTTCGTAACATTTTTGGATATTGTGGCTACCCTCCATCAATATTTCAGGTTCAACTATTGGAACTATTCCGGATTCTTGACATAGAGCTGCGTATCTAGCAAGTGCGTGACAGTTAGCCGCTATACAAGTTTTTGTTGGAAAGTTTTTTCCAATTTTGATTACAGCTCTCCACTTTGCAAATTTAGCACCATGAATTTTATAATCATTGAGTCTTGGTCTTAAATTGTCAAGTCCCTCGGTTATTTTTTCAGGACTAAATCCTGCAAAATCTTTAGCACCAGTATCAACTTTGATTCCTGCTAAAATATTTTTCTTTTTCAAAAATTTGGGAACTGAAATATTTGTATTTATTATACTTTGGTGGAATGTTTCGTGGTATAAAATCACACCACTTATGTATTTTTCGATATCAATTGTTGAAAATAACCAGCTTCTGTACTCATTTCTAGTCAATTCAGTACTTTTTACACCAATACTTTCAAATCTTTTGGTACAAGTTGGAGTGCTTTCGTCGGCAGCTAGTATACCTTTACCCTCTGAGACTAGCCTTTTGGCAATTTTTTTTAATTCATTCATAAACTCAAATATATTAAAATGGATAACCTATTGCTAAATTATACCGAAAATTTCCTTTTATTGGATTTTGAACTAAATTATTTTTATTGGTTGAATTTGGATTAATTAACTTACTTGCAATGTCCAATCTTATGACAAAAAAATCAAAATCATATCTAAAACCCACTCCAGTTCCAAAGGCAACCTGATTAAAAAAATTATTAATCTCAAACTTACTTCCATCTCTTGGATCATTTTTTAGAGACCATATATTTCCTCCGTCAATGAATATTGCAGATTTTAAAGAGTTAAAAAAAGGAAACCGGTACTCAATATTTAGTTCTATTTTTAAATCACCAGTTGAGTAATTATTTGAACTCACACTTGATCCAGGACCCAAACTGAAGGCTTCCCATGCTCGAATACTGTTCACTCCGCCAGAAAAAAATTGTTTCTGTATTGGCAACTCATCTGAGTTTAGAAAGGAATACCCAAGCCCGAAAAAACCTCTAAATATAAGAGAGTTTTCTTTTGTGAAATTTAAATATCTTCTCAAGTCAAAATTTAACTTAACATATTGAGAAAATGAATTATTAAAAATTTCATAACTGCCGCTACTGTTCATCTCAAAACCTCCAAACGGAGCTATTAGATATAGTAAGTTGCCACTTAATTCTGCTTTAGCTTTAAAATATGTGTGGTTTGTAGTTTTGTAAATTCTTTGATTATTGAAAGAAAAAGTGTAGTTCATAGCAGGGATAAATTTATCCTCAAATTGTTCTCTGAGATATGGATTTTCATCAATTTGATTTGTAATGTAAGAACTTATCTCTCCAATGTCAGAAAAAGTTAGCTCAATTAAATTGAACTGGTGATTAATGTTCTTTGATGTATTCCATGAATAACCAATTTTATGGTTAAAAACGTTACTTGAAAAATCAGGTCTCCTCCTTTGTGAAAATGAGAAAGAAATATTTGTGTTTGGTTGTAAAGTTTTTTTATTATTTGTAAGACTTTTTGGAATTAATAGTTTTGGTAATCTAAGTCCTAGTTCGTATGAAATTTCTTGGGTATTGAAGATCTTTTCATCATTTTGCAAGTTTGTTTGTCTATTTTCTAGTGAAAGCTTTATTTTTCCGTTTAAATTTTCAGCACCCTTTAATAAATTTTTGTTTCCAAATTGCAAATAAGCAGAAAGACCAAGGTTTCCTTCGTCAGCTGACCTCTTTGCTTCTGCTTCCAGTGAATAATACATCATTATTGGAGTTTCAAGTGAAATAATACAGTCTAGTTTATTATTTTCTTTTTCTTCAAATTCAATAATTATTTTTTTAAAAAACCCAAGTTCAGAAAGGTTTTGATATGTTTCTTCGATATTTTTTTGAGAGTACTTGTCATTTGACTTAACTTCAATGAGTTTGGATATCAATTTTTTCTTTATTGGTTCCTTGGAGTATTTTGATTGAATGAAAACAATTTCATCAATTGTTAATGTGTCGTTGTCATTTGATTCTAAATTGATTTTGACATTAACTTTACTTATTTCAAATTCCTCATAGCTTGACGGATTAACATTAACTTTTTTAATTTTAAAATCTAAATCTATTTTTTTGTTTTTCGTACTGTCGGCTTCAATGAATATCAAATCTTTAGAAAATTTATAAAAACCATTATTTCTTAAAATCTTTTCAAGTTGAACTCTTTCATCATTGACTTTGTCAAAAGAAAAAATTTCATTTTTCTTTAGAAGACTTGTGTTGTGTTTTTCAAGAATAATTTCCTTGATTTGTTCATTTTGGATATTGTTGTAGTTGACCTCATTGACCTTGTAGTAATCTCCCGTGTAGATTTTATATTCTAAATTAATTTTTTGATTTTTAATTTTTTTTACGTAATCAATTTTTGCTGTAAAATATCCTTTATTTTCAAGGTAGGACTGAATTTGATTAATACTTTTGTCGAGTAGAGTTGATTCAAAGATTATGGGCTTTTCTCCTATTTTTCGAAGGTAATTGTTGACCCAATTATTGTTATTAGGATTTGTTGATGTGAAAATAAAAAAATGAAATGGGATAATGCCGAAAATTTTTTTATTGGGCTTTTGCTTTATAATTGATTTAATTTCTTTTTTTGATATCTCTTTCATCAATTTTGAATTGTCACTTGTGATTGATATTTTGTTTTTATTCAAAATCAAATCATTTTCATTTACATGTTTTGTAGTGTAACATGCACTGAGTACTAGAAACATTATTAGTATGATTTTTTTATTGACCAATGAAATTATTGTTTTATATTATTTTAAATTTTTTCAAATGATATCATCTAGGCAAATTAAGTTTATAAATTCACTTAAGTCAAATAAATATAGAATAAAATATAATTGCTTCTTAGCTGAAGGCGATAATGTAATTAACGAATTTATAAAATCAAAATTTATCGTAAGAGAGGTTTTTGCAATCGATGTATCAAAAATTAATTGTAATTATACCGAATCATTATCGTTGAAAGAACTCAAAAAAATTACTTCATTTAAAAATCCGGCTAACTCTCTAGCAGTAATTGAAAAAAAAAATATTGATTTTGATATTGACAAAATTTTGAACTCTAAGATTTCTCTATTTCTTGATGATATCACAGATCCCGGTAATTTTGGAACAATTATCAGAACAGCTGATTGGTTTGGTTTTTCAAATATCTACACATCAAAAAAATCATGTGACTTTTACAACCCTAAGGTAATTCAATCTTCAATGGGTTCTGCTTCTAGGGTTGTCGTGCATAAGATTAATTTATTCGATGTTTTAAATGAAATAAAAAATAAGAATATTAAATGCTATGGTGCAACAGTCAATGGATGTTCAATTAAGAAATTTATCGCAGATGAACAATTTGCATTAATCTTTGGAAATGAATCTCATGGAATCAATAAACAAATATTAGAAATATTAGATAAAAATATTAGTGTCCCATCACACAACAGTTCTGTTGAATCTTTAAATGTCTCTGTTGCCTTTGGAATAATTTTATCAGAAATTAGATAATATGTATAATTTTTATTTATTTTAGCTTGCAAAAGCTTTTTTATGAAAAATTATACCGTAGTTATTTTACTTGTTTCGTTCTTAACTTTCTTCCCTGCTTCTGCCGAGAAGGATATATCCCTTGTTCATAAAAGCAATAATTTATTATTACTTGACCCTGGGCATAATCAAAAGCGTGGAAAAGACAAATCTGTTCTTGAACTTTATTATGGTCTAGAATCGTCTGTTGCCTTAAAATATAATCTTCCACCTGGTCAAACGTCATACACTGAACGTTTATACCTCATGATAGGTTCTGGTTTTGACTCCGATATGTTCTTAAAAATTGGAATTTTGGGGAATCCTACCAAAAGAAATCAAAACATGTCATCATTTCCAAATCCGAAGTCCAGAATTGCAAGTTTTTTTAAGGCATATAGATACGTTATGCTAAGAAAGGGTTGGGAATTTGGTTTTAAAGGTCATTTCCTTGACACTGAAGAAATAAGAGTAGATTATATTAAAAACATTGGTTATGCGAATGAAAATTACAGTGGATTGACAATCAACAGGACTTGGATTTTAGATGGAAACTTTTTATTTGACAAAACAAGTTGGAGACTACTCGACCATCGAACAGCTAGACGAATTAGGTTGAAGTTTGATATTGGTGCCTTTTTTAATTTAAATAAATTCAATAAGCCAGACATTGATTTTGTAAGTTTACCATCAAACGATGTTGTTGATTTCCAAATAAATGAAGACGAGTCTAATAATTTTGGTCAAGTTGAAGATCCGCTAGCAGCTAACTACAACCCAAATTTTGGAAATTCATTAAGAATGGCTACATACCCCACACTTTCACTTTACGCCAATTTTTCTATAGGTTTCGCCTTTTAAGTTACTCGAACGTTAAGGAAATAAGAATAGATCTGCTAGACAGACTATTTAGATAATTGTCATATTCGTTATGTTGTTTTTCAAGGATGTTTGTGATTCCATAACTGTATTTTATCTCTGGAGCAAATTTGAAATATTTAAAGTAGATATCTATTCCAAATCCAATATCCAATGAATAGTTTTGGGATTTAAATTCAAGATTTTCATTATCTGATAGTTTTTCAAAACTACTCATGTCAATTGACAGTTTGGGCCCCAACAGAACATATAATCGACCATTGTTAACCCTGTCAGATCTATACTTTAGATAAATAGGTAGCTCAAAATTTGATAAGCCACTGTTTTGGGGCTGTGAAACAGAATAATTTACTCTGTTGTAATAAATCTTTTGGTCTGTAAAATTAAATGACGGTGTTACTCTTATGTTAAAATTATTTTTAATTTTAAAATCCATTATTATACCAACATTAAATCCGGGTTCATAATCAGATAAAATTTGAAGATAGTCGTTATAATTATTCATAAATTCAGAATATTTAATATTCAATTTTTGTTGGCTGTATCCAAGAATAAATCCAAAGTGGTAGGTTTGCATGTCGTAATTTGGATTATTTTGTGGCAATTCTCTTTGCCCGTATGAGTTAAAAATCAAACAAATTAAACACGCATGTAGTATAATTGACTTTTTCATTTAAGCTAATCTTTCAAGGGAGTTTTTGATTAACTTGCAAGCTTTTATTATTTCAGCTTCAGATGCTGCATATGAAATTCTAATGCAGTTATCGTTTCCAAAAGCATTTCCAGACACAGTAGCTACACCAGAATTAGTTAACAAAAACATTGATAAATCTTCTGAATTTTTAATTTTAATGTTTTTATAATGACTTCCAAAAAAATTAGAAACATCAGGAAAAACATAGAAGGCTCCATCTGGTTTATTTATCTTAATTTTTTCAATTTTTGACAATTCATTAACTATAAGGTTTCTTCTCAATTTAAAAGATTCACACATCTTCCTAGGGTAAATAGGATCATGCTTTAGAGCAGTTATTGCTGCTCTCTGAGTTATTGAGCAAGTTGCAGATGTTATTTGCCCTTGCATTTTAATACAAGCATTTGCAATTTTTTGTGGAGCTCCGATATATCCGAGTCTCCATCCAGTCATGGCAAATCCTTTGGATAAACCGTTAACTGTTACCACTTGATTTTTCAAACTTTCTAATTCTCCTATACTAAAATGTTTATTACGAAAATTTATGTGCTCGTAAATTTCATCAGATATTATAGTAATATTTTTATGTTTTTTAAGAACATTCCCAATTTCTTCTAGTTCATATTTTGAGTAAACAGATCCGCTCGGATTGCAAGGAGAGCTAAATAAAAATGCTTTAGTTTTTGATGTAATTGAATTACTAAGTTGAGATGCGGTAATTTTGAAATCATTGTCAAGATTTGTATCAATTACTATTGGCTTTCCGTCTGCTAATTTAATCATTTGTTTGTAGCTAACCCAGTATGGTGCTGGCAAAATCACCTCATCATCTTTATTAAGTAAGACCATCATTAATTGAGCAATACTTTGTTTAGCTCCAGTAGAACAAACAATCTGACTTGGATCATAAATAATGTTATTATCTCGTTTAAATTTATGTGAAATAACCTCCAGAAGCTCTTTGTAGCCTGGAACTGGTGTATATTTGGAGTAATTTTCATCGATAGCATTTTTTGCAGCTTCTTTAATAAAACTTGGTGTGTTAAAGTCTGGTTCGCCAAGACTCAGATTAATAATTTCTTTACCTGATTCACGCATTTCTCTGCTTTTTCTTGCCATTGCAAGTGTAGCAGATTCTTCAATACTAAGTATTTTTTCAGATAGTTTGCACATATCGCATTTAAATTTATACAGTTTAAATTAATTTAATTACATTTAAAAATAGTGATATTAATGAAAGAATTAACTTTTATGCAATTTTTTATAGATAATATATATTTGCTCATAATAATAATAACGTTTTCTATTATTTTTTTTCTAAGGAGGCAAAATATAAAACTAAATAAAAATAAGTCAAGTTCACCAGATAGAAAGGTGCAAGCAAAACTCGTAGCATTTGAAAGACTCGTAATTTTAATTGAAAGAATTCAGCCTTTAAATATGATTAACAGACTTCCTGTTAATAAATTAAATAATTCATCCCTCAAGACTATATTAATCAAAAATATTATTTCCGAGTTTGATTATAATGTATCTCAACAAATTTATGTGCCCGACAATATTTGGGAATCTATGTTGTTAATCAAAAATAAATTAATTAATCAAATCTCATCCATCTCTGACTCTTTAGATGAAGACGATAGTGTTGCTAAATTTACATCAAGATTAATAAGCTCTGAACAAAGTATCCAGAGTTTAATTAAAAAAACACAAAAGATGATTAGATTTGAAGTTGAAAATCTACAATAATTTCTTTATTTCATTGATAATCCTGATTATTTGCGGTACCAACAGTTCATTATTATTGTAGATTATGTAATCAACTTTTTTTTTAATGTCAGCAAACTTATGTTGATTTGAAATTATTTTTAACACCTCTGCTTTAGTTCTTAAATCTCTTTTTATGACCCTGTTAATTCTATTTTTTTGGGATGCATAGACATAAATAATCTTATCAAGTTTTTTAAAACTTTTGGACTCAAATAAAAGTGCAGACTCTTTTATTACCATTTTTTTATTTTGGTTATGGGACCATAAATCGAATTCTTTTTCAACAATTGGATGTATGATTTTATTTAGTTTTTGGAGTTTTGTCTTGTTGTTAAAAATTGTTAATGACAACATTTTTTTGTTTATTGAATTATCCTCATTAACTGTAACACCAATCTGTTTTTTTATTTCTGTGACAACACTTTTGTCTTTGTATATTTCTTTAGCTATATTATCAGAATTGAAGATCGGTATAGATAAATATTTTAGAACCTTACAAACAGTACTTTTACCTGAACCAATACCCCCAGTTAATCCAATCTTGAGTGGAATTTTTGACGATGACAATATTTCTAATTATTGGGTTTTTTAACAGACTTGTCACGAGAAATACTATCGGTGTCCACTGTTATCCTTAGTTTATCGGAAATTTCAAGAACTATTCTACCATCTTTCACAAGATTTACTTTGCCATGTATGCCGCCAATTGTTACAACTTTGTCACCCTTTTTAATATTTGATTTAAAGAGGCTATCTTCTTTTTGTTTTTTTATTTGAGGACGAATCATAAAAAAATAAAAAATAAATACTATCAAGATTATTGGAAGAAATCCTGCAAGACCACCACTAGGCATTGATTGAAAAAATATTGAGAGAATAATCATTTTATTCGTTTACTTCGATCATTCCAGTAACTCTCAACTTAGTAGTAGGAGGGGTTGTGTTGGCTGTTAATGTAACAGTTTTATTTTGTGCTCCTTTTTTGTTCTTAGAGTTAAATTTGACACTTATTTCACCCGTTCCATTAGGGGGAATTGGTTCTTTAGGCCATTTTGGTACAGTACAGCCACAACTACCTTTGGCGTTTGAAATAATCATTGGTTCTGATCCGTTATTAACAAAAGTGAATTTAAACTCAGGTTCATCACCTTGTTGTATAGATCCGAAGTCCCAAACCTGTCCGCCTTGGTTCGTCCATGAAAAGGATGCGTTTCCACCTTCATCAATAATTTGGGCATTAACTGTATTAGATTTGGACTGAGGTTTTGGGGTATTATTTTCAGTCTTCTGTGTATTATTTTGAGACTTATTTGAGTTATTTATTTTGTCAGATGCGCTTTGGCATGAAATAAGAAGAAATAAAAATGTAAATAATATGTTTAATGTTTTCATTGTAATTTTTTTTGTAAAAATACTTTTTTTAAAAAATATATTTATGGTTATTTATAATTTTTTTTAATCAATTTGTTTTGACAAATTTATCAAGTATGCCGTTAATAAAATCCTTACTTTTAGGAGTACTGTAGTATTTAGATATTTCAATATATTCATCCATTGTAACTTTATTTGGAATTTCGGGAAAATTTTGAATTTCTGTGATTGCAATTTGTAACAAAATTAAATCAGTTAGTGCAATTCTATCTTTGTCCCAGTTTTCTGCAATTGAATAAATCTGTTTATTTACATCATTTAGGCTTGAAATAGTTTTATTTAATAATTTGTAAGCAAATAGCTGGTCATCTTTTTTTCTGAAGACATTAACCGAGTTTATACTTTGTTTATTATTAATATTTTCAATTATAGAATTGTATACTATTAGAATGTCATCGTTCCAAAATATTGAATGTTCTTCGATAAACTCATCAATTATTGGGTTAGTAATAATATAATTTTTAACAATTCTTAAAAAAAAATTTTTTTCATTTTCAAATTTGCATAACGGCTCATTCAAATATGAACTATATAATTTTGATTTTTTTATCTTTTTATATAATTTTTTTGAAATATTTTTTACTTTGTGACTTTCTATTACATCATCAATCTTTTTGAAGGATATTGACTTAAGAAATTTATTTTTGACAAACTTTTTGTTTGGCTTTAAATCTTCTTTTGTAGGTAAAAACTTCCTTTTATTTATTTCAATTTCTTCTAGTGCTAATTCTCTTATCCCAAATATTATATTTAAAATTAATTTATACAACAATTTGTATGAGTTGAGATTGGTTCTAAGCTCTTCTCTAGCACTAAATTTTAGGTGTTTATTTTTTTGAGTGAAGGAATAAATAGTTTGAAAAACTTTTACTCTGATGTGTCTTCTGGGAAGCATCTATTAAGAGTAGGATTTATGAATTTTATTTTTTGCAATCTTCAACGCAGCTTTTTGAGTAGAAATTTTTTCATTATCAGCTTTTTTGAATATTTCCAAAGTTGTATCAAATATGGTTTCAGTTTTTTTTATGACTTTTTCTTTTGAATAACCCTTTAGTTCTGAATAAACGTTAATAAGACCACCAGCATTTATCAAGAAATCAGGTGCATACAAAATGTTATGTTTTATGAGAAGATTGTCATGAACATATTCCTTTGCAAGTTGGTTATTAGCTCCTCCAGCTACAATTTCACATTTTAGTTTTGGTATTGAATTATCATTCAATGTTCCACCCAATGCGCATGGTGCATAGATATCCATATCACATTTATAAAATTCATCCTCGATTACTTTAACATTGAATTTTTTCGAAATGTCAATTAGTTTGTCTTTATTAATATCTTTTACAAGTATAATTGCTTTCTCTTTTGACAATAGCTCTATTAAATTTCTTCCAACATTTCCTACTCCCTGTACTAAAACTTTTTTTCCAACTAAGGATTCGGAACCCCATTTATAGAAAGCACTAGCCTTCATACCCATCAATACGCCTAATGCGGTAAATGGTGACGGGTCTCCACTTCCTCCAAGTTTGATGGGTTTTCCAACGACATGATTTGTTTCTTTATGAATCATCTCCATATCATCAGTTGTCATTCCAACATCTTCTGCTGTTATGTATTTTCCATTTAGCGATTCAACAAATTTGCCAAATGATTTCATCATCTCAGGGGTCTTATTTTTTGAATTACCTATAATCACAGCTTTTCCTCCACCAAGATTAAGTCCAGTTATGGATGCTTTGTAGGTCATCCCTCTTGACAGTCTTAGAACGTCCATAGTAGCTTCACTAATACTTTCATAATTCCACATTCTTGTTCCTCCAAGCGCAGGTCCCAGGTTGGTATTGTGTATTGCAATAATTGCTTTAAGTTGGCTTTCGTTATCAGAACAAAATACTACCTTTTCGTGAGTTTTTCTTTGCATATATTCTATCACATTCTTATCAATCTCATTTAATTCACTAATATTACAAATTTTCATAGTAGCGTTTATTATTTTTTAAAGCTGAACAAAAGTAACTTATTTATTTTTAAATTGAAAAATATTTTATAATTCATATGAAGCAACTTTTTTATTTAAATAAATACATAAAAAAATACAGAGTTAAAATAACTTTAGGTTTTGTTTTTGTTGTTTTATCAAATCTGTCTGCTCTTCTTCCAGCTAACCTAATAGGGAAATCGTTTGATTTAATAATTGAAGAAATTAATTTGTACACTTCTTCATCTCAATCAAAGTTGTTTGAAACAATAATTGTTTATTCTGTTTTGTTAATTCTTTTTGCAATTTTAAAGGGAGTATTCATGTATTTTATGAGACAAAATATAATAGTTGTTTCCAGACACATTGAATATGATTTGAAAAATGAGATTTTTAAACAATATCAAAATTTATCTCCAAATTTTTATCAAAAAAATGATTCAGGTGACATAATTAATAGAATCTCAGAAGATGTTTCAAGAGTCAGAATGTATCTGGGGCCTGCGATAATGTATTCTTTCAACCTAACAACATTAATTTCTCTAATTTTATTTAGAATGGTCTATATAAGTCCTTTTTTAACAATGGTAGTAATTTTACCTCTACCGTTGCTATCATTCCTCATTTACAAGGTTAGCAATAAAATAAATAGAAAAAGTTTTGACGTCCAAAAAACATTATCGTCATTAACAAACACCGTTCAAGAAGCCTTTTCTGGAATCAGACTCGTAAAGTCTTTTGTCAATGAAAA
>PKDT01000057.1 GCA_002863085.1 Flavobacteriales bacterium | reverse complement strand
TTCATCACAAATTCCATCGCTGTCAGTATCAACTAAGCAGTTGCCATCACAATCATATCCAGCATCTGCTGCTGGTTCATCACAACCACAACCCAAATCATTATTATAGCATGTCCCATCATCGTCTGTAGCGTTTGATAAATAATTACATGCAGTAACGTCTGTACATCCAGGCACTTCATTTTCATTGCATACTCCATCGTTGTCATCATCGTTTGTAGAAATGATTTCAAAAGGAAAAACATTTACGCCGCCACATGTTTCATCAGTAAGAATTAGTGTGTAAGAGTCGTTCGGTAAATTAATAACACTGTTTTGAATTATTAATCCATTAACAGGAACAACTACAATATTATACTCAGAATTTTCACTTAAATTAATAAGTTCAATTGAGCCATTTTCATCCAGGGCACAAAGATTGTTTTCAATTTGAATATCTACATTTTCAATACCAGGATAAGTGTCCTCAATTGTAAATGTGTTATCAGAGAATGATTCATTGGGAAATACTTGACAATTTCCTCCATCTAATATTTCGATGGTATGTTCACCTATTGGAAGATTATCTTGAGAAAATTCGTTAATAAAAAACGGACCAACAGATATTTCACCTTGACATAAACCATTGGCACCTGGATAACTGTTACAATCAGAAAAACCCTGACTTGTGTTCCAATTTACTTCAGCTTCGTAAACTTGGCCCTGGGACTCAATAAGCCATATAATGTCTTCACCGTCTTGAGGACCATCCACATAATCTGACGTAGGATCATCCCCAAAAATAGCCATTTGAAGGTAACCTAGCTGATTTATATTTTCACTATAAAACTCCAAGTTACCAATAATTGAATACCCACAATTTGGGTTGTTATAAAAAGCACCTATCCAATCACCGTCTTGTAAGCTATTGAAACCTGAAAGTGCAACGGTGGAATTATCATTTAAAAATATTGAATTACCTTCGCAGTCAGGAACGGTTGAATTTCCGCTAACAAAATTTTCAAATTCTAAATCATTAATCCCAACGCTAATTTCAGAGGAAAATGAGCCGTCTATGTACACAGAATATACTCCAGGTGGTCCACTGATGATTCCTGTTACTTCTCCTGTACCATCAGAACAAGGAGGATTGGTTACGACAAAATTTTCTTCAGGGATATAAACTTCATTTGATGCAGGAATTAATATATTTTGAAAGTTGAAATTACAATTGATTGAATTTATATCAATTTCATATGTGTTTCCAGATTCTACAAGGAAAGTAAATTCATTTTGGCTAAAGTCATCAGAAACATCGGTGATTGAGGAAGAACTTCCATTTTCAAAAATATTTATTTCAAGATTTTCAAGATTTTGATTGTTTGGAGTATCAATATTTACAATTAGTTGCCATTGACCACATTCATTTGTTGTAAGAATATTTGCAACTGAACTACAAGAGGAATCAAGAAGTGCTTGAATCTCATCGCAAATACCATCTTCATTAGAATCATTTTGACAATTGTTAAAACAGTCATAAAATTCTTCAGGATATATACATATCCCCTCTGTATTGGCATCAGGATTGTAATTACATGCAGTTACATCAAAACATCCAGCTATTATTTCAACGCAAGAACCATCATCATATGTAGCTAATGAATCAAAGTTAAATGACAACGGATTAGTACAGCCCGCATATTCACAAGAGTTATCATCAAAGCTTGCATACTGATTAAAATTTACAGCACTTGAATCAGTGCAACCCGGACAATTATTTGTATAAGTTCCGAATTCTATCGGATCTGAATTATATGAGGAATATGTCCATTCAAGAATGTTAAAATTTTCATATAGTAACGTTCCATTATCAAAATTAAAGACGTTTGAATAAGCAGACCATGGGTTAGGGCCATTGTTAGGTCCAAAACAATTTGAACGTTTTGCCCATCCTCCGTTAATGATTGTTTCGGATGAGTTACTAGCCCAATAGTCGACTACCTGAGGATTTAAAGGAGTATCGTCACTATTCCAAGTTGATGAATAAATTAAATCAATAACACAATAATATCCATCGGAGGTTCCCCCATTAAAATTCAATCCATTAAGTTGAGCAGTTGGGGCAAAACCATGAAGGGATTCAAAATTTGATGAATTTCTTGCAACATAAATGAAGTCTCCTGCACTCACTGAAATTGGCGGAAACCTTAGAACTCCGCCACTACTCTCAGCTGAATTTATTGTATTGCTAGTTGCGCAACCATATAGACTTAAATCCTCAATGTCTTCAGAGATGTAAATTTCGATTGACCTGGCAGTATTTCCTGACGTACCATTTGGAAAATTTGCGTTAGGTCTGGAGATACCTGATAATATTAAAGAATTATCTTGACCGATTAAAATAGATGAAACAAGAAAAAGTAGTTGTATTAGTCTGTTCATTTCAATAACAAGTTTTTTTGTCTATATAATTGTGTACAATACTTCTAAAAATAAACAATTTGAATGAATTGCTAAAATTAAATTAAGCTTTAATCAAACTAAATTTTAAACTAGGGAGGATTTTTAAATTAACTCCGTTATATAATTTGTCTTTGAGTAATCTTCTGTTCTTTATCAATGTACCCTTTGTAAAAAGGTAATTAAAAATAGAATTTGAATACGAAATATAATTATTGTACGGTTGGAAGACTTTATTATTTATTTCTATGGGATACACATTTTCCACATTGAAGGTCTTGGATTTCCATTTGTAAATTGCTTCTTCTCCTTGATAAATAAGTTTATTTTTTCTCGTACTAACAGTAATGTTCCCTGGACTTTGGTAATCGCTATTATAGAATTTAACGTAATCATTTTCGAAGTTAATATTCGCACAATCAAAATTTAGATAATGATTGATTTCAGGTATTCTGAAATCAGATATCGAACTATAAATTAATATAGAATCCTCTGAAATAAAATTTTCAACAGATGCAGACGAAATATCAAATATTAAATTTGTGGTATCATCTTTAAAAAATTTACAATTTGAATCACCCGACATTATCGAATTTTTTGAAAAATAATGATGTGAAGATTCTATAATTGATTTTTTTGAATTTAAACTTCCACTTCCATTCAAAAACTGACCATCAAAAAAAATATCACCTCTTAAACTGTATTTATCATAAAGAAAAATGTCGCCAACAGAATTATTGAATAAAAACTTATCATCGTTAGGGAAATAAGACAAATTAGATTTCAAACTAAAAAAGGGGGTTTCATTTAACGAGACACCACTTTTGACAGAGTCAACTTTTCCAAAAATTTGAAAAGAATTTAATTCGAGTTCGTTTGATGAAAACTCCAATAACTTAGATTTGAATTTACCTCTTGCTTTAGTACCTAAAATACTCATGTCAATATCTCCTGAAAACTCAACATTATTATCAAAAATATAGAGAGATTTAATATCATTAATTTTTGTTGATAGATTAAATGAGTCATCAAACCTTAGTTCGCTAACATAATTTGAATCATTTACTAAAAAATTTAAATAGCCTTTGAACGATAAATTAAATACAGAAATATCGTTCAAATAATTAATTTCAAAAGGCTCAAGATTGAAGCAAGGCGGTTTATTTTTGTAGGAGAAAAATCCACCCTTGGAAAGTTTAAATTTTGGATAATCATTTATAGTTGAGAGACCTGACTTATTGTTACATGAATCTATTTTCAAATATCCAGTATCAAAATATATTCTGGAAGAGGAAATAATTTTTTTTTGTTTGTCAATAAAGGACATTATAGAATTTTTATGAAATTCAAATAAAAAATTTTTATAATCAAACTTTATTTGTTTACCTCCAAAAATGAAATTACCAATATTTATCTCACCATTCATAAGAAAACTTTTATCATCAAAAAAAATTAGTTTATTATTTTCAATATTTAGCTGAAAATCAAATCTGTTTGATAATTTAATTTTGTCAATTGTCTCTATTGAAAGCTCGTTAATTTCAAGATCTAAACATGCAAGTGTATCTCCTTGTAAGCAAATTGACTCTATTTTAAAACTATCGAAATCATATTTTTTAGAAAATGAATTACTAAAGTTCTCCGCAGATTTTTTTACTTTGAAAGAATTAGTAAATGAATAATATTCAACCAAACCAAAGATTTCCATCTTCTCAATCAAGAGGGTTGTTGTTTTGATATCCTTGTTTAAAAAAAAAGCAAAATCACCAATCTTGTGATATTTTTCTAACCCATTGTCTTCAACAAAATTTAACGTTTTGAGCAAAATAAGATTATCAATATCTAATAGATCGTTATACCTGGATTGATCGAAATAATTATTTGACTCAAATAATACACTTACATCTCTACCGAGGGATTTATGAAAAAACAAAACCTTGTCCATTAATAAATCAATTTCAATTAAATCAGCATAAATATTTAAACCATGAAAATAATTTCTAAAAGGGTTAAGACCTCTTGAATCAGAGCATCTTTCGACATTAACGTACATATTTTCAATATCCAACTCAATTGAAGATGAAGGATGAAATAATTTGCCGTTTGAATTTGAAATAAAAAACTCAGATTTTTTTGAATAGATCTTATTTTTAGTGAATGTAAAACTATTGGAGTAAAACTCGTAGACTGATTCATTATCAATGAAACTTATAGAGGCTGGTGAATTATTTAGTCCAGTAAAAATAAAATCATCATCAATCAAATTAACAACTCCTGTGCATTTAATTTTATCAAAGAAAATAAATGATTCTTTTGATGCAGAATTAAAATTTGGAAGTTGACTTTTATTGTTTACATTCAATGAATAGGTACCATCAAAGTTACCTCTTAGTGGATATCTTGAGACCAGTGACGATTTGCTGGCAGAAAAATATTTTTTATCAAGATCAATAACAAAATCTAAAAGCTCAAAATTTAAGTCGAAATTGTTATTCTTAATTAGCATTTCTGCAAATTCACAATTGAAATTATTATTGTAAATATCAAAGTATCCTTTTACTTTAGTTAATGATTTAAAATTGTCATCATTTACAAGAGATATTTTAGAGTTTTTTAACGTAAAGATTGGATTACCATTTTCATTTATTTCAAAAGAAGATTCACCTTGATAAGACCATTTTAAATATTTGCTACTATTGAGTTCACTATCAAACAAAAAGGCTGAAGATTTTTCTAATAAAATTATTATTTTTTTTAAAGTTAAGCTGGTATGACCAGAACTTATAAAATTTAATATTTTATTAATTTCATTTTCAGATGACTTATTAGCTTTAAGGTTGAGAATAAATTCAAAAAATTCATAATATAGTAGATCTGAAAAATCATAATTTGAATTTAGATGATTTAATGTAGCATTAATTTTTTTTGATGTCTGTGTTTTAATCTTTGATGATTTCAAAAATCTTGAATATTTTCGGTATAGTTTTTTGGTTTCTTTTTTGAAATTATTATGATATCCATTTTCAGAAAAATTCAAATCATTATCTCCATTTGAAGTCAAAGAAAATAATAACAAGAAAGTTATTGTTTTAAAAATACGAGACATTGCCATTCATTTTTATTTTTCTTATAAATTAACTTTAAATTCTTGGTAAATGGTTTAATGATTGAATCCATATCATTTTTTAAAAATCCACTTAAAATTAGCAAACCACTTTGTTTTAATTTTTTGATGTAATAATGAGACTCATTTAAAATAATGTTTCTATTTAAATTTGCTAAAATAATATCGTAAACCTTGTTGTCTAATCCAAAAACGTCTGTACAAAAAGTATAAATATTTAAACAACCATTATTAAGTTTATTTTCATCGCAGTTTATTACTGCATTTTCATCGGTATCAATAGAAAAAACGTATTTAGCTCCCATTAAACTCGATAAAATTGACAAAACTCCAGTTCCTGAACCTACATCAAGTACAAGTTTATCACTAAAATCAAACATCATCATCGAAGTCATCATTAATTGTGTTGTTTCATGATGACCAGTACCAAATGACATTTTTGGTGAAATAACAATTTCATAATCATATTTTTTGTTAAGCTTATGAAACGGAGCTCTAACAACACAAATATCATTAATCTCAACATATTTATAATCCGATTCCCAGACTGAATTCCAATTTTTGTCTTCATGCTGAGTTATTTTATATGAATTAGGATAAGCATGTAAAGACAAATAGTCATTAAAAATTGATTCTTTAAAGTTTTCAATTTCAATAAAGCAATAAATTTTATCTTCGAGTATTTGGAAACTATCAAAACCAAAGTCACTCAACCTAGCGATGAAAATTTCTTCCTGTTCCAATTTAAAGTCTAAGTCATAAAAGGTTAGCTTAAGTAACTTCATTTGCTTCTTTTATTATTGATTTAAAATGCATTAAATCAAGAGATGCTCCACCAATTAGTAATCCGTTTACATTTAAATTAGCCAAAATAGGTTTTGCATTATCCTTTGTACAACTTCCACCATAGATAATTGGAACAGTGGTTCCTATAGTTTTACCAAAATTGTCATTCAAAATACTCCTAGTATAATCATGCACCTCACAAATCTCTTGAACAGTTGCACTATTTCCTGATCCTATAGCCCAAACTGGCTCATATGCCAGTATTAAGTTATTGATGCTTGATTTATCATAAGAGTTAATTATGTTATCTAATTGTTTTCTTATGAAGTCTAAATGATGAGATTTATTTCTTGACTCTAAAGATTCACCAAAACAAACAATAGATTTTAAATTTTCATTATTACATTGATTAATTTTTTCAGAAATAATTTCATCAGTTTCACAAAATAACTGTCTTCGTTCGGAATGACCAATAATAACATAGCTTACATACTCCGATACCATTTTTGAAGAAATTTCACCAGTGTAAGGTCCATTTGAATAATTAGAAATATTTTGAGCAGCAAGATCAGACCTTCGATTTTTTAACTGGGATAAATAAATTGTTGGAGGAGAAATAATTACATTTATCTTTGACGAATCATAGAAATCAAAACAAACAATTTCATTCATGAGCGATTTTGATTGTTTAGAGTCTTTGTTCATTTTCCAGTTTGCAACAATATAAACCATGTTTATTCTAATTAATTTTGACCCTAGGATCTAAAAAAGTATACACCAAATCTAATAAAATATTAATTATGATAAAAAATGTTGCAATTAGTAATATAATCCCCATAACTAACGGAAAGTCAAGATAGATTAAGGAATCTACTAGTAACTTACCTATTCCATTCCAGCCAAAAATATATTCAATAAAAACAGTCCCTGACAACATGCCAGCAAACCAACCTGAACTAGCTGTAACGACTGAAGAAAGCGAGTTCCTTAATGCATGAAAAATTATTGAACTAAACATATTGAGGCCTTTTGATCTTGCTAAAAAAATATAATTTGATTTGATTTCGTCAAGTAATGAATTTCTTGTAAGCTGAGTTAAAACTCCGAGTGGTCTTATAGACAATGTTATTGTTGGTAAGATAAGATTTTTTATTTCAAGAAAGTTATTTGATCCATCATCATTCATGATATAAAGACTACCAGTAACGTTTAAGTTTGTAAACCACCCAAATTTAAATGCAAAAATGTAAGATATTAAAATTGCAGACAAAAAAGAGGGTAACGACATACCCATTATTGAAACAATGGATATAAACTTATCTAAAAATTTATCTTTGTATAACGCACACAATATCCCCATAGGAACGGAAATTAATAATGCTAAAATTATAGAAGAAACTGCAAGAACAATCGTATTTGGAAGTGAATTAATTATTATACTCTGCACAGTCATATTTTTATGATGAAATGAAGTTCGTAAATATGGATACTTAAAAACAATGACAGAGCTTTTGAAAGAAAAAATTTCTTTATACTTTTTAAACTCAGGCGGGCTTTTGTGAAAGGAAATGGGCGATAAATCATTCAGGTAATACAAATATTGAGTATGCAGAGGTTTATCAAAATAGAATTTAGAATTTATTAATTCTATCTGTTCTTTGTTATCTCTGTTACCTAACATCATTTTTGCTGGATCTGCAGGCATAACATTAAAAAGAAAAAAAACTATGGTTATAACTCCCAACAAAACGATTAAGGAATAAAACAGTTTTCTAAAAAAAAACTTTAAGGAATGATTAATTAATGTATTCATCCCAGTTATTTGGGGCATCTCGCCAATGAAACTTACTGATAACAGTTCCCTTATTTAATAGAATAATACCAGGATTAGAACGAATCATTGTTTTCAAAGTAGTTTGATCAACATTGTAAGCTTCTGAAATTTGTTTTGATTTATCTAAAATTTTATCATTTAAAAAATTTGAAGAAGATAAAGTCAATGAAGGTATACCAATATTTGATAGCTCATTGATTGAATTATCTACGAGTTCAACGCCTTTTAAATTTGATTTATCAAAGTCATATATGATGACTAAGGCTACATAATCTAATGAGAGAACGCTATCAGTTATGTCATTTTTATTTAGATCACTAACAATGTTGAAATCTTTAATTTTTGGTTCATCGCCTTTTTGGACCAATACAGTTTTACGATCTACAAACTCTGCACCTTCAATATCCCATGGTTTTTCCTCAGTTTTATATTCTGTTGTCTTACCATCAAGCTCATAATACCATATGTCATCATACACATCCAATTTAGCATCACTGGGCAATTTTCTTAGTTCAGCAATATTAGAACCAACCTTGTAAGGTCTAAAATCAATCAATGGAAGTTTAGATATTCCGTATATTGGAAAAAACAAAAATATAATTAGGGCAATTAGAATTGAATACTTTGTCTTTGACTCATCTAAAATTGGTGAAATGAGATGTCTGTAGTACAATAAAACGGATGAAACTATGACAAATACTATATCTTTTTGAAAAGAAAACCAGGGATCCAATTTCATGAAATCTCCAAAACATCCGCAGTCTGTAACAACGTTGAAGTATGCAGAAAAAAAAGTGAGAAAAGTAAATCCTAGCATCATCAATAGGTTTAAAACAAGTACTGTCTTCGTATATGAACCTAAAATGAGGAGAAATCCAAGAATAATTTCAAAAGTGCAAATTATGATAGAAAGGATTAATGTGAAGTCATTTAACCATAACATACCAAAAACTTCAAAGTACTCTTGCAACTTGTAAGAAAAACCTATTGGGTCAACAGTTTTGACAAAACCTGAAAAAATCAAAAAAGGACCATAAGAGAACCTTAATACATTAATCATGGTTCTAACTTTTATAAGTTTAATAACTGATAGAACGACGGATGAAATTTGAATGATGAATAAATAAGTTAGAATTTTCATTTTTCGGATAGTTTTATAAGAGCAAAAATAGAATAGTTAATCATGTCAATGTAATTAGCATCAATTCCTTCTGAAACAATTGTTTCACCTTTGTTGTCCTCTATTTGTTTAACACGGAGTAGTTTCTGTAAAATTAAGTCAGTAAAAGAGCTAACTCTCATCTCCCGCCATGCTTCACCATAATCGTGATTTTTTGCAATCATTAGTTCTTTAGTTTTGTTGGCAAAATAAATATACAAATCTGATGCTTGTTTACAATCCAAATCCGGAGAATCCACTAAACCTTTTTCAATCTGAATTAGTGCAATAATTGAATAGTTAATAATTCCTCTAAATTCTCCATCGATAGAATCATTGACTTGTTGTTTTCCTTTTTCTTCAATGCTACGAATTCTCTGGGCTTTAATAAAAATTTGATCTGTTAGCGAACTTAAACGAAGGATTCTCCATGCGCTGCCGTAATCAATCATTTTCTTATTAAAGAGATTGTGACATTCGCTTATTACAGTATCAAAATTTTCTTCTGTCTTGGACATAAATTTGACAACATTAAATATATATTTACAAAATTATAATAATTAATTTATCTTGTGAAAAGTATATATGAGTTTTTATGAAAAAATATCAAAGGGAATCAAACAACCAAAAATAATGGGTATTTTGAACTTAACTCCTGATTCATTTTTTGACGGTGGAAAGTATAATGATATTAGTCGAAGTATATTAAAAATTGATCAGATGATTTCAGATGGTGCTGATATAATTGACATTGGTGCAGTGTCAACAAGACCAGGTTCAAAGCCAATTTCATACAGTGAGGAAAAAGAAAGACTCATTCCAACAATTAAATTGGTAAGAAAATTATATCCTAAAATTGTACTGTCTGTTGACACATTTTGTTTTCAAATTGCACAGGACTGTATCGATCTCGGAGTTGACATAATAAATAATGTTAACTTATTTCACAATGAAACTAAAATGATGAAAGTCATTAGTCAAAATAATACCCCATACGTTCTTATGCACATAAAAGGGAATCCTGAGACAATGCAACAAAACCCACATTATGATGACTTTCAAAGAGATATAATTTTATTTTTTAAAAATTATATTAAAAAACTAAACTCTTTCGGCATTAAAAATATAATAATTGACCCTGGATTTGGTTTTGGAAAGTCACTAGATGATAATTATAAATTAATGAATATGATTCCTGTGCTAAAAAAATTTGGCTACCCTGTTCTTATTGGTATTTCAAGAAAATCAATGATAAGTAAAACATTAAAAATAAATGCCGAAAATAGTTTAAATGGAAC
Source organism: Flavobacteriales bacterium (assembly GCA_002863085.1). Classification (GTDB taxonomy): domain Bacteria; phylum Bacteroidota; class Bacteroidia; order Flavobacteriales; family TMED113. The sequence goes on along the minus strand of PKDT01000057.1, from coordinate 23,222 downwards.
AACAATACTGAATACTGTAGGAGTTTTATTTGGGGCAGATATAATTAGGGTTCATGATGTTAAAGAAGCTGTTGAAATTGTTAAAATTTTCAAGAAAATTAACAAAAATAAATTACACAATGAACATTGAAAAGTTTATGAATTTTATCATAATATTGTTAATTTGTTCACTTGGATGTAATGAACAAGGGAACTATAAATTATCTAAAAATAAGTCCTATAATTATAATGATTTGATTGAATTCAAACAAAATTTAAAAAAACTATCAAACGACAAAAAATTTAAGACAATATTTTTTTTGGACCCGGAGTGTCCGATGTGTGTTTCATACTCTGTCTACATTAATGATATTTATGAAAAATTTAAAAATGATATAGACTTCATTATCTTATATCCATCTAAATTAACGTCCTTTGATAAAATTAAAAATTTTGAAAAAAAATATAAATTTAACATTCCCTCAGTTGTTGATTCAAATCTTATCATGACAAACTATTTAGATGCCCGAATAACACCTGAATGTTTTTTGGTTGATACGAGCTTTAAAGTCTTATACTCTGGCCTTATAAACGACTGGGCAAAAGATCTGGGCAAAACTGGTTCGATAAATAACAACTATCTAGAATCAAGCATTAAGAACATTCTTTCAAACAAAAAAATCGATATTAAAAAAACAAATGCTATAGGATGTATCATTCAAAAAGATTTTTACTAGTCATATTTTACACATTTTTTTTATGTTGTCAAAATGAACAAATATCATACTACAATGGTGTCAAAAAAATAATTGATAATAAATGTGCTTCTTGTCATCATTTGAACGGAGCAGGTCCATTTGAACTAGTTGAATATAGTCAAATAAAAAAAAGAACGTCTATGATTCTTGAAGTAATAAATTCAAATTATATGCCCCCTTGGCCTGCAGACAATGAGTACAGAGATTTCATTGGTGACAAATCATTGACTTACGACGAAAAAAAAATAATAAATAACTGGATTAAGAATGGAGCCAAAAAAGGAGATGAAATTGAATACGAAGAATATACAAAGGAAATACCCATCAATGAGATTCCAGATCTTGTAGTAAAAATGGATTCATTTTTTTTAACAAAAGGGAATAACGAAGATCAATTTATGATGATGAAATTTCCTTTTGAATTGACTGAAAAAAAATACATTAAAAGAATCGAATTTGTCCCTGGAAATATTAAAATAGTTCATCATGTTAATGCTCACCTAATAAACTATGAAAAGAATAAAAACATATTTAACGGCAAGAGTCATGTCGATACTGAAATATTATCTGATATTGATGCTTTTGAAGCACTTGATTTGTTAAACGATGATGGAACTTATCCAATTCTTACTCCGTCAGTATCAAATTACTTGCCGGGATCAAGTGCTGTTAAATATCCTGAAGGTATTGGAGTCTTTCATGCAAGTAAAAAAAATGTAATCTTAGTCAATGATTTTCACTATGCACCAACTCCATATCCTGAACAAGATAGTTCTTATTTTAAAATTTTTTTCTCTGATTCCCCTCCCAAAAGAAGAGTTAAAGAAACACAACTTGGTACATTTGGAATTTCTGAAATTGTTCCTAAATTAGTTATTCCACCGAACGAAATAAAAAGTTTTACAACCAAAGCTAGGATAACTAAAGATATTTCTCTTCTAACAATCAATCCGCATATGCACTTATTAGGAAAAACATTCTTAGCTTATGCAGTAACTCTTCAAGGTGATACAATCCCATTAATTAAAATTGATGATTGGAACTTTAGATGGCAATATTTCTATACATTTAAAAAAATGTTAAAAATTCCAGCTGGGTCTGAAATTGTTGTCGAAGCATCATACGATAATACAACGAATAATAAGGACAACCCTTTCAACCCACCACAATTAATAACTGAGAGAATCAATAAAAATGGTAAGGGCAGCATGAAAACTTCTGATGAAATGCTTCAATTTATAATTAACTATTTAGACTATGTTGAAGGGGATGAAAATATTGAGTTAGGAGGATAGAATTTTTTTATTGATACTCTTAACTAGTGAGGGTCCAGTGTAAATAAATCCGGTGTAAATTTGAACCAAAGAGGCACCTGCTCTCAAAAAATCGATTGCGTCATTAGAGTCCATAATCCCACCAACTGCAATTATTGGCAAATCCTTTTTTTTAGATTTTATGTATGATATTATTCTCATCGACTTTTGTTTTATTGGCTGTCCACTTAAACCACCAATACCTAAATTTCCCACAATCTCTGAATCACTTTTTAAATTTTCCCTCTTTGAACTTGTATTGGTAGCAATGATACCTGAAATTTTATATTTTTCAACAAGATTAATTATATCATCAATTTGTTGATTATTTAAATCACAAGAAATTTTAATTAAAATAGGTTTATCGTGATTTTTTTTATTAGATGATTGAACATCTGATAAAAGTTTTGAAAGATATTTTTTATTTTGCAGTTCAGTCAATCCAGGGGTGTTAGGGGAACTTATGTTCAATACTAAATAATCAACATAGGGAGATATTTTTTTTAAACAACTAATGTAATCTGAATTAGCAATCTCATTTGGTGTAATTTTATTTTTACCAATATTGCCTCCAATAATGATATCAGTATATTTTTTTTTAAGCCTCTCAACTACACACTCAACCCCATCATTATTAAAACCCATTCTATTTACTAATGCATTATCTTCTTTGAGTCTAAAAACTCTCGGTTTTTCATTACCAGACTGGGGAATTGGTGTTACTGTCCCAATCTCAATAAAACCAAATCCAAAAGCTGAAAACTCATTGAAAACTTTCGCATTTTTATCGAAGCCTGCTGCCAATCCAACGGGATTTTTAAAAGACAACCCAAATACGTTTGTATTAAGGTTTTTATTTTCAACTCTATAAATTAATGAAATTAATGAATAAACACCCGGGATGTAAAATAAGATTTTTAAAAAATTAAATACAAAATCATGAGAATGCTCAGGTTTTAGAGCAAAAAGAACTTTTCTTATAATTAGTCTGTAAATCATTTTCTTAAAAGTTACACAAAATTAAGCAGAAATTTGAATCATAAAAGGAAGAATTGAATAATAATTTTCATATTTTTATCAAATGTTATACTTCAGAACTATTTTGAATCCACTGTTTCTAATCCCTTTTATTATTCTTTCTATTTGTAAAACTTTTGCATGTGACACAACACCAACACTTACTGGATCAAATGTTATTGATAACGGAGATGGAACTTATTACATGGATATTTCCGCGTGCATTGGCTCAGGGGGTTCAGCCGACGGTTTTGACTTGTATTTTAATAATGATATAAATGTTTTGGCTACAACAGTAACTCAAGTAACTAGCCCTACCCTAAACAATGTTGCAGATGTTTCAGTAGAAAATGGTATTTGGCTAGCAACCTTTGATGAATTTAATAGCTCAGGAACATATTTTGAAACTGGCGGATTTGGAATTGATTGTATTGACTTTGGAATAATTGTCGACAGTAATCCAGAAGGATCTACCATATGTAGTTTGGGAATTAATGAGGATTGTCTTGGCTTTACTCAACAAACTGAATTTATTACATGTGGTTCTGTTCCCGGGCCATGCCTGCCAAATTACATTATAAATGATACTGGAACAGTTAATGGGGATGTAATACCAGCTGGACAAAATTGTAATTTTGCTCCTCTTAATGATGAAATTATTGAGTTGAATGTTTCCTGTGCAGGTAATTTTAATTTTGACCTAACCCAAACTGCATCGACTTTTCCTGGAGAGTCCTGGCTTACAATAGCCCTTGGTTGTTGTAGTGCCCCAATTGAACAAACAATATCTTTTTTTGAACAAAACCTAAACATAAATACATTTTTGGATATAGGTACATATTATGTCGTTGTAGATATCTACTCTGATGCTTTCACTCCTGGAAACTACACCCTTGACATAAGTTCTGATTCAAACTTCAATCTTGTTGAAGAATCAAATGCTGGTCAGGATTTAACTACGTGTGAAAGTACCGTTACAATGAATGGAAATAATTTCGGCACAAATGAGACTGGTGTTTGGACTGTAATCAGCGGAAGTGGGATAATAGATTCTCCAAATGATCCAAACACTTCCATTTCAAACCTCTCTGATGGAGAAAATATTTTCCAATGGCAAATTTTTAACGATTGTGTTTCATCTGAAGATGTTGTAAATGTAAATGTTGCAAATAACATCAATCTTGATATACCAAATACTCTTTACTGTCTTGAAGAAATTCCTCTAAATGTAATTGGGGGAAATAGTGAAGGATTATGGTCAGTAATTCCTAATTTTAATATAGAAATTGATGACGTTAATTCCAACAGTACATTTGCTGTCCCCAATGCTTATGGCGAATATATATTTACTTACACTACATGTGGTGAGGATTTTACAACAAACGTTAGTATACAAAGCATTGAACCCATAATTAATTCAGATTCGGAAACTTATTATTGTTTAGATAGTTTTCAACTTGATGTTGTTGTGGAAGGAGATCCCGGTTATTGGGATTATGAAGGACCATATATCGCTAATTTTAATAATATAACTTCAACTAATCCTATTATAAATGTTGAAGGATATGGAACCTACACATTTACATATTATGGATGTGGAACCAGTTCGGATATAACCATTAACATGGACGGAATTGTTCCAACTATCGACGCACCGTCCGAAACATTTTGTTTGCAAACATTTGAATTAACTGCCAACGTAGATGGAGATCCGGGCTATTGGGATTATGAGGGACCTGGAAATATGATATTTTCCAATCAGAATGAATTAACCACATCGGCAACTGTTGATGAATACGGAACTTATATTATCTATTATAACGGTTGTGGACTTTCATCATCTACAACAATCAATTCTTTAGAAACACAACCAGAAATAATATATCCACCAAGCAACTATCTTACTGTAAACTGTGAATTGAATTCAAGCTTAGAAGCAATCGTTCTAGGTGATCCGGGTTATTGGGATTTCGTGGGACCTGGTAATGCAATTTTTAACTCACCAAATAATTTATTTACAAACGTATCAGTTGATCAATACGGCGAATATATGTTTACTTACTATGGGTGTGGTAGTGAAAGTGAATCTGTTATAATTAACTTCAACGCATTATCTCCTCAAATTGATGCAAATAACGAAATATTTTGTAAACTCAGCAATCAACTAAATGCAATTGTTGATGGAAGTGAACCTGTTCAATGGTTTGTTAATAATTCTCCTACAAATTCGTCTGTTACATTCTCGTCTCCATCCTCTGCTACAACTGATATTACTGTTTCTGAGTATGGAAATTATGAGATTGGCCTTACAGCATGTGGAAACACTGTTTTTTCATCAATTAATTTTAGTCCTGAAGCTCCAAATATTATTGCTCCAAATTTCCAAAATTGTGTTCTAAATACAACACTAATTGCATTTACAGATGATGAATCTGGTGGTGGACCATGGACTCAAACAGCTGGTTCCCCCGGAGTATCATTTGATAATCCAAATACAACAATAACTAATGTTACAGTACCAAATTACGGTATTTATGAATTTTCATTCCAAGGTTGCGATACAATATCAAGTATCGTCGTTGGATTTGAATGTCCATTAGTTTTTCCAAATTCATTGACTCCAAACGGAGACGGTAATAACGACTATTTTATAATAGAAAACCTAAATCCTGAAATATATTCAAACAGTACTATAAATATCTTCAACAGATGGGGAATTCTAATATATACTATTACAAACTACGGCATCAATCAAAATTGGTGGGATGGAAAAAAAACATTTAACAATGAAAAGGTTAACGACGGTGTATATTATTATGTTCTGGAATTGTTTAATAATGCAAGTAAACAATATGAGGAATATTCTGGAGAGATAAATGTTTTTATTTCAAATTCATCATCCTCAAATGATGAATTTGAAAATGATGAATTTGAAAGAATTTCACAAGATTAGATTATTTTTTTGTCTTAGCCTTTGGGCTTCTAACCTCTAAAGTCAACGGATTTATCTGTGTTTTGAGTTTGTTATATGTTTTAACTTGCCTGGCTTTTAAAACCTTGATTATTGCAGCATCTCTTTTTTCAGTTAGCCTCATAACGATCGGTGCTAGTGTTCTCTTTGTCTCAGCGGCATAAGAAGACTCTCTCTTAGTTGTGTTGTTTTGCCTTTCCACATTCTTGAGCTGAGCTCTAATAAGCGCATCAGCGTATCTGGAATATTCATTGGTTAATACAGTTTTTTGTTTAGATGATAAATTAAGTTGATTATCCAGATAGTCTACTACTTTGACCGACATTTTTTTTAATTCTGAATTCTTTTGACTCATTCTTTCTGACATTTTTATGTCACTTTGAGCAAAAGAAAAAGAAATGACAGAAAACAAAATGGTTAAAATTAAATTTTTCATATTTTAATATTATTGGTTTAACATATAACGAAATTAAAAATAAATTATTGTTTTAACTAATTTCGAAGTTAAATTGTCTATTACTGTGAATATGAAAAATGATAGCCAAAAGTTAAATGAATTGAGTGAAGTTTGAAATTATTATTGAGTATTGGTGGATTGATTTGAAAATCTTGATAGAATATCTGCGAATAATCTGAATTATAATTTTCAAAGAAATCATTTTCTTTATTTTTAAGCTCTCTAAAAAAATCAAGAATTCCAAAATTATATCTTAAAGAAAAGTAAATATTTTTTGTTTCATAGCCTAAACCTGAGATAATAGATACATTCCATTCAAATGGCCACTCGTTTGGATTAAAACCATGATTGGTAATACCAGAATCAGCATCAAATAAATCATATGTAACTTCATCATAAAATGGTCGAAAATAATCTATGTATGAATTGTTGTTATCGAAAATTGAAAATAAAGTTGACTGCTTGGCTTTAACTAAATAACCGAATTTTGCACCAAATTGAAAAAAACTATTTTGGGTGGGATAAAGCTTCAATACGAAAGGAAAATTAAAATAATTAACTCTCCAAAAATAATTAGAAATTTTAAATTGATTATTGTTATCTAGTCCCGTTAAATCATAGGGTGAATTAAAAATAGAACTACCATTTTGACAAATTATGTGGTTGAATTCTAGTTGTTCATACTCTAATTCTGCTTGAATAGAAACACCTTTCGTTACGAGCATATTCATTTTAAATCCAAAAACTTCTCCACTAAATAGTTCAAAGTTTGAGAGATTTCCGTCAGATGCAAGGGAAATATTTTCTAGTAAAGAAATATTATCATTATAATTAAAATTTAATAAGTTTTGTGATCCTTCATAATTATTTATTGATTGTTGATCATAAATCAAATTGTAACCTACCACGGGACCAAAATAAAAACCAATTGATGGACGTTGTGAAAACACAAACAGGGGTAAAATAATTAAAACAAGTAACAACTTTTTCATTTGGATGATAATATTTTTTTAAAAAATCTTAAATTGACAAGTAATAATTTAAATACAATTAACGATTGTATTGTGACTAACAACAATTAAATATCATGTGACCCTGAAAGGATTCGAACCTTTAACCTCCTGATCCGTAGTCAGGTACTCTATCCAGTTGAGCCACAGGGCCATGATTTACTTATTAGCCAAAAGGAATGATCTTAGCTGATTAGTACTTTTAGGCTTTAAAACAATTTCCATATTATTGTTTAGGACAAAAATACTTGGGGTTTTTTTAATTTTATAATCTAAACAAATTGGAGACTTATAAACCTTAAACTGGCATATATTGGTCCAATTAAAATTATTTTCTTCAACAGTTTTTTCCCATTTACTTTTTTGTCCGTCAAGTGAAACTGCAACTATTTCAAAGTTTCTATTGGGAGTATTGTTATACCAGTTTGCGAAACCGGGCATTTCAGCCATACAATGATTACAATGAGACGCCCAAAACATTATGACAGTGTAGTCATTTTTTTTGCAAATATTTTCAAGATTAAAGTTTCTATTATTTATATCTTTTGCTGAAATGTTAGGTGGGATGCTACCTATTTGTAATTTTTTGAAATCTTGGGCTCTTTCTTTTAATAAATCACTGGGCTCAATATCATCACCACATCCTTCACCAAATATATATTCGTTCATGATGTAATCACACAAATTATCCCAAATTTTATCGTTGTCTCTTGAAGAAGTTTGGCCAGTATTATAAAAGCCGTCAAGCATATTGTACATGCAGAATTCAGCGACCTTTTCATTTTTCTTTGCATAATCCATAACAACATCAATCGCATCATGAAATCCATATTTATTGTTTTTGTAATCATTAAATTTCTGTATGTATGATTGAATTCTAGTTGGAAGGAGACCGCTTCTAACAATGCATTGATCTGTAAAATCTATATCATTGAAATATAAATGAGAAACGTTAGGATAAGGTGACTGCATTTTGGAAATAATCATGCCGTAATAAGTACCTGGGAATTCATTATTTAATGACAAACCGTATTGGAAAATTTCATTTTTAAGAGAATTTATTTCCTGTATTTTTTGATCTCTTGTTTTCTGGCTTTTTTTTATAAGTTTGATTTTAGACTGAACATCTTCTTCCTTTTCAGAATATAGTTTTTTTATTTTATTTTCTATTGAGTTTTGTATTACATAATTATTTTTAATCCTATAATTATTAATTTCAATTTCAATAGAATTATCGCTTAAATCAGAGGGGTTGATTACAAATTCTAATGAATTATTTAGGTTGTTAAATGCCAGTTTGTATTCGCCAGTAAAAAGTTTTCTCTTTTCAAAGTTAAATTTCCCTGAAACAATATTTGTGCTATCAAGCAAATACTCTTCGTTTCCAATTCTCTCATACAAAAACATTTTCCCGTTTTTTGATTTCATTTTTTCAGTCAGGGAACCACTCACTGAAATAATTTCTGAAATATTTTTTTGGTATTCTTGGGAAATAACAAAAATTGGCAAGAGTGTAAAAATGTATAAATATTTAAACATATTATTAAAATTTTGTAAGGCTAATATATTACTTTTTTAGCAGAGTATAAAGTGTTTTTAAGTAATGAAGCAATTGTCATTGGACCTACACCGCCTGGTACGGGCGTCATGTAAGAAGCTAAATCTGAAACATCAGTATGTACATCTCCAATTAACTCAAATCCACTTCTTTTAAGTTCTGATGGAATTCTGTGTATTCCGACATCTATTACAACAGCCGATTTTTTTACCATTTCTTTTTTTAGAAAATGAGGTGAACCAATAGCTACAATTATTATATCGGAGTCCAAAGATAAAGATTTAAGATTTTTGGTTTTACTATGTGCTAATGTAACTGTACAATTTCCAAAATTTTTATTTCTAGACATAAGAATGCTGATGGGAGTTCCAACAATATTACTTCTTCCAATAACTAAACATTTTTGACCTAGCGTTTGAATATTGTATTTTTCAATCAGAGTAATAATACCAAATGGTGTGGCAGGTAAAAAACATGGTAGGCCTAAAACCATTCTACCTAAATTTATTGGATGAAATCCATCAACATCCTTCTTGTATGAAATCCTATGTATCACTGTATTTTCGTCGATGTGGCTAGGAATAGGTAATTGAACAATTATTCCATCAATTTTTTTAGAGTTGTTTAATTCATCAATTTCTTTAAGTAAATCAGTTTGAGAAATTTCTTGAGGGAGGGTTATTACCGTTGAACCGAAACCAATTTCTTTGCAAGCTCTAACTTTGGCATTGACATACGTCAAAGAAGCAGGGTTGTTCCCAATTAATACAGCAGCAAGGTGTGGTGATTTTAAATTATTTTTTTTCAGATTGCTAACTTCTTTTTTTAATTCAGACTTTATGTCGCTGAATATTTTTTTTCCGTCTAATATTTTCATTTAATTAAATTTATTATTGTTGGAATCAAAATTTTTCATCATGTTTTCTAATCCCCCACTCTTCATCATTTTCATCATTTTACCCATCTGACTAAATTGCTTAATTAGTTTATTAACATCTTCAATCTTTGACCCACTACCCGCGGCAATTCTTTGTTTTCTGGATAGATTAATCAATTTTGGATTGTTTCTTTCCTCTAATGTCATAGAATAAATAATTGACTCAATTCCTTTAAATGCATCATCATCAATATCAACATTTCTAGTCATCTTGCTCATGCCAGGAACCATTCCTAATAAATCTTTTAAACTGCCCATTTTCTTTATCTGTTTTATTTGTTTAAGAAAATCATTAAAGTTAAATTGATTCTTGAGAAGCTTTCTTTCCATCTTTTTTGCTTCCTTTTCATCAAACTGCTCTTGTGCTCTCTCAACAAGAGATACTACATCACCCATTCCTAAAATTCTATCAGCCATCCTTTTGGGATAAAATACATCAAGTGCATCCATCTTCTCACCAGTACCAATAAATTTAATTGGTTTATTAACCTGTTGTTTAATAGTCAGGGCTGCCCCCCCTTTTGTGTCTCCATCGAGTTTTGTTAGTACTACACCATCAAAATTTAAAACATCATCAAATGCTTTTGCAGTATTTACTGCGTCCTGGCCTGTCATGGAGTCGACAACAAATAAGATTTCATTAGGATTGATAGCTTCCTTAATTGATTTGATTTCATTCATCATGAGTTCGTCAACAGATAGTCTACCAGCTGTATCGATTATAACAAGATTTTTATTGTTTTGTTTGGCAAATTGAATTCCATTTTTTGCAATACTAACAGGGTCTTTGTTATCTAAGTCTTTAAAGACAGGAACCGAGATTGAATCACCAACAACTTGTAATTGATCAATTGCAGCAGGTCGGTATACATCACAAGCTACGAGTAGTGGTTTTAAATTATTTCTTTTGGTAAGTCTATTGGCTAATTTTGCTGAAAAAGTAGTTTTTCCTGAACCTTGAAGTCCAGCGATTAAAATTATTGAAAAGTTATTTTTTATGTTTATCTCAGAGGATTCACTTCCCATTAATTGAGAAAGTTCATCATGAACAATCTTAACCATTAATTGTCCAGGGTTTATCGAAGTTAAAACTTCCCGACCTAAGGATTTAGATTTAACTTGATCAACAAACTGTTTCGCAATCTTATATGAAACATCTGCATCAATCAAGGCTCGCCTGACTTCCTTGAGAGTTTGTGCAACATTAATTTCAGTTATTCTTCCCTTTCCTTTGAGAAGACTAAATGCCTTTTCTAGTTTTTCCGATAAATTTTCAAACATAATTCTACATTTTAGAAGGAAGATTAATTCCAAGAATATTCATTCCTCTTTTAATTAAAACAGATACTTTTTTAGATAACGTAACTCTAAAGTTAACATCATCAACATTATCGCAATTCAAAATAGGGATTTTTTGGTAGAAATGATTATAACTTTTAGCCAAATTGAAAAGATAATTTGCAAGAACTGAAGGATTAAAAGTTTCTGATGAATGTTTTATTACGTTTGGGTAATGCATAATAGACTTAATTATTTTTTTTTCTTCTGGTTCAAGATCTCGTTGAATTTTTAACTTGATGTCGAATTTATCCTTTTTTTCTACTATGGAACATATTCTTGCATATGTGTACTGAATGAAAGGACCAGTATGACCATTAAAATCAATTGATTCATTAGGGTTAAATAGTACATCTTTTTTTGCGTCGGGTTTTAAAATAAAATATTTCAAAGCACCATTTCCAATCATTTCAGACAACTTATCAACTGAGGCTAAATCAGACTTATTTGATGAAAGTATAATTTTTTTTGCACTGCTATGCATTTCTTTAATCAGATCATCGATATCAATAACATTTCCTTCTCTGGACTTCATTTTTCCATGAGGGAGAGCAACCATACCATAAGACATGTGAAATAAATTTTTTGACCAGCTAAAATTCATTTTTTTTAGAATTTTAAATAACACGTTAAAATGGTGATTTTGCTCATTTCCAACTACATAAATCATTTTATCAAAGCCATAATCATCATACCTTAGTGAAGCAGTACCAATATCTTGGGTAATATAAACTGCAGTTCCGTCTTTTCTCAATAACAGTTTATCATCAATATTGTAATTTTTAAGATTAACCCAAATTGAACCATCATTTTTCTTATAAAATAGTTTCTTTTCTAAACCATCAGTTATAAGTTTTCTTCCAGTTATGTAAGTTTCGCTTTCATAGTATATTTTATCAAATTTAGCTCCAATAGAATCATATGTTTCTTTAAATCCATCATACACCCAATCATTCATTTTTTTCCATAATTTTACTACTTCACCATCCCCTAATTCCCATTTCACTAGTAGATCCTTTGCCTCCTTCAAAAGCAAAGATTTTTTTTCAAATTCTGATTCATTATTTCCAGACCTAATAAACTCCAGTCTTTCTTCATTTAATTTTTTTTCAAATAAAACATAATATTTACCAACGAAAAAGTCTCCTTTTAAATTTGATTTTTCTGGGGAATCATTTTGTCCAAACTTAATCCAAGACAACATTGATTTACAAATATGAATTCCTCTGTCATTAACAATTTGAACTTTGTGAACGTCGTATCCATCTTCAATTAAAATATTGGCCATAGCTTGGCCTAACAAAATATTTCTTAAATGACCTAGGTGAAGGGGTTTGTTTGTATTTGGGGAACAAGATTCTAATACAATGGACTTATTTTTTTTTGTATTTTTTTCAAAATCCTTTTCGAAAGAAAACTTCAAAACATTAATCCAAAATTCATCAGAAAATTCTAAATTTAAAAAGCCACTGACAACATTAAACGATTTAACAAAATCACAATTTTTAGTTACAAATTCTCCTAAAGTTTGTGATAAATCATGTAGGTTTTTATCAGAAAATTTTACAAGAGGAAAAACAACTATTGTCCAGTCACCATCAAATTCTTTTTTTGTCTCTTGGATTTGTATAAAACTATTTTTTTTTTCGTCGAGCGAAAAATAGCTAATGACACAATCCTTTAATTTTTGAATATGTAAATTATAAACCACGATATAAAGTTACTTCATTTTTTTCTGAAGAAAAATTTCTGTTATTATGCATCTTGCACCTCCTCCTCCATAATTTTCAATTACATCTAAAGGAGAATGTAAAATTTTATTGTATTTGTTAATTATTGATAGCTGTTTCTCTGTAATACAACGATATGCTTTTGTACTCATTATGAGAAAAAGTTGATTCAAATTATTTTTTAATTCAATTACGTTGCCCAAAAAATTGTGCATTTGGGACTTAGTTATATTTATCGTTACCTTATTATTTTTTTTAAATATCTTTTTAAGATAGTATACTGTACTTTTTTCTAAAACATCAAAACAAATAAAAACTAACTTAGAACAAATGCTTAAAATTACATTTGTGTGATATATTGGTTTAGAGTTGTCATGTGCATTAAAAAAAAAACCTTTGTAACCCATTTCAAAAACCCATTTGTTAAATAATATCTGACTGGTTCTAATTGATGAATTAGCAAATGCAATTTTATTTAATCTGTCAAGTACTAAACTACCTGTCCCCTCTAAAAATATTTGCTTTTTTTCATAAAATTGCGCATCATCTATTACCTTATTAACGTTGTAGTTTTTGATTAAATAATTTACAACATCAGACCTTCTCTCTCCTCTTCTATTGTGAGAAAACATGGGATAAAGGTATATTGTACCATCCGGATGGGTGCTTATCCAATTATTGGAATATATTGAATCAGGAAGGTTAGTAGATTTTGTTGAAAATTCAACTACATTAATTCCATTATCTTTAAGGATTTTCACAAAATTTTTAAATTCGATTCTAGCATTGTCACTAACTATTTCTTTTTCTGAAACAGAGTTAGCTCTTTGGAAAATATTATCGTGTAGTGTTTCAGGATTAGAACCAAAAATATTAGGCTTTATCATTAAAATTTTATTTGTCACTAAAGATTTCATTAAATGATAAATTTTGATAACATAATTGAAATTTAACATATTATATTAATAGAAAAAAAAAATTAGTTAGATTTATGATAATCTATTTAAATGATGACAAATAACTATACATTTATTAAAATAATTCAAAATGAAAATTTTTTAAATATAATTTTAAATAGACCAGAAAAGAAAAATGCATTAAATCCCGCAATGATTAATGAAATTTCTGATATTCTAGAAAAATGTGAGTCTGACAACTCCTTTAAAATAATATTAATCACATCATCTTGTAACATATTTTGCGCAGGAGCCGACTTAGGTTACTTAAAAAAAATTAAAAATTTTTCTAATGAAGAAAATCTGACTGATTCTAAACTATTGATGAATCTTTACAAAAAAATGTTGAAATCTTCAAAATTAATAATTTCTTTAGTTAAGGGCCATGCAATTGCTGGGGGTTGTGGCATAGCATGTGCTTCTGATATTATATTTGCAACTAGAGATTGCAAGTTTGGTTATCCTGAGGTTAAAATAGGATTTATTCCTGCTTTAGTTAGTACATTTCTATCCTCTCGAATTAATGAATCATCAGCCAGAGATTTACTTCTTTCAGGAAAACTTATAAGTTCAGAACGTGCGTTGGAAATTGGACTTATTAATTATGTTATTGACCAAAACACGATTGATTCAGAAGTTATGAATTACATAGAAAAAATTTCAGTTGAAAATTCAACAAACTCGATAAAAGAGACAAAAGAATTGTTATATGCAAACATGAACATTGATAAAAAACTAGAGCTTGCCGCAAAACTAAATGCTAAAAATAGACAAAGCAAAGACTTTGAAATTGGAATTAATAATTTTCTGAACAAAAAAATAAATAAATGGAATTAAAGTTATTTATTAAGCTATGTTAAAGTACAAGAATTCAATTAGATTAATTTTTTCGATAATTGCAATATGTCTCGTAATATCATTGTTTTTATCATTGAATTCACATTGGTCTACAGGGAAAAATGATTACAGTGAAATTGTTCACATTGAAAGTAATTTTTCAAAAACAAAAAATAAAATGGGAGGATTTGGTGCTATTTCTTCCGACTTTCTAATTAGAATTTTTGGAATAAGCTCATATATTTTAGTCCTGTTATTTTTTTTTATTTCTCTAAAAATATGTTTTAGGTTGAAGAAAATTAATCTTCTTTCTTTAATTAATTATAGTGCCTTCAGTCTATTATGGATCTCATTGTTTAGCTCTATATTTTTAGACCTAATTTATGTAGGTAAGTTGGGACTTTTTATAAATGATCAAATTAAAAATTTCATTGGATTACATGGGATTTATATCACTCTTATTTCTACAATATTAATTTTTATAGTTCTTATTTTTAGGTTAGAGCCAAAGGATTTGTCAAAATTCTTTAAACAAATTATATCTCTATTCAGCAAATTAAAAAAATATGAATACTCCAATATAGTTGATGAAACATTAGTCATAAAGGATGAGAAAGCATTGGATCAAGAACCAAATATTTCAAATAGTGAAAAGAAAATTTTTGATCAAAAAAAATATAATGCCGATGATAATAGTATTAGAAATGATGAAATTATTATCGAAAAAATAAATGAAGAAGACAAGTTGCAACATAATATCGGAGATTCGATCACAATTGATGGGACTAAAAATGTTGAATATGTTTATCCTAGCTTAGAAATACTAAAACAATATTCCGAAAATAAAATATCTGTTAATCAAGATGAGGTTGAAAATAACAAAAAACTCATTGAAGAAACTTTAAAAGATTTCCGAATTGATGTTATCGTTAAACGCGCAACAGTTGGACCAACCATAACTCTGTATGAAATTGTTCCTGACACAGGAGTCAAAATTTCAAAAATAAAAAATTTAGAAAATGATATTGCTCTTAGAATTAAAGCCATTGGTGTAAGAATAATTGCTCCGTTACCTGGCAAAGGTACTGTCGGAATTGAAGTTCCTAATCAAAAACCAACAATTGTCTCAATGAAAGACGTTATTGCATCTGAGAAGTTTCAAAAATCGAATTTTGAACTGCCTGTTGCCATCGGAAAAACTATTTCAAACGAAACCTTTGTGATGGATTTGACTAAGATGCCTCATCTTCTAATAGCCGGGGCTACGGGTCAAGGAAAATCTGTTGGACTTAATGCAATTCTATGTTCTATATTATTTAAAAAACATCCAAATGATGTAAAGTTTATTTTAGTTGATCCAAAGAAGGTCGAACTTACTCTATACAACAAAATTGAAAGGAATTTTTTAGCAAAACTTCCTACAAGTGAAGAGTCAATTATTACTGACACAAAGAGTGTTATAAATACTCTCAAATCACTTTGTCTAGAAATGGATAACAGATACGAGTTACTGAAAAAAGCCGAAGTTAGAAATGTTCAAGAATATAATTCTAAAATCAAATCTAAACAACTGAATACATCATATGGTCATAAATTTTTACCTTATTTGATTTTAGTCATTGATGAATTTGCTGACCTAATTATGACTGCAGGTAAGGAAATTGAAATTCCCATTGCTAGACTTGCTCAACTATCAAGAGCAGTTGGTATTCATCTTATAATTGCTACACAAAGACCGACAACAAACATAATAACTGGAACAATCAAAGCAAACTTTCCAACAAGAATTGCATTCAGAGTAATTCAAGGAATTGACAGTAAAACAATTTTAGACACTGTTGGTGCTAACCAGTTAATTGGACGTGGTGACATGTTGGTTTCTACTGGCAACTCATTATTAAGAATTCAATGTGCTTTTATTGACACACCGGAGGTCGAAAAATTAACGAATTTTATATACAATCAAAAAAATGCTTCCTCAACTTTTTCATTACCCGAACAAATAAATGAAGAGACTGCTTCAATTCTCTCCGAAGAAGAAAGAGACCCGCTTTTCAGGGAGGCTGCACAATTAATAGTTATGCATCAACAAGGATCAACATCTATGATTCAAAGAAAACTCAAACTTGGTTACAACAGAGCTGGGCGCATAATAGATCAACTTGAAGCTGCAGGTATTATCGGACCACTACAGGGCAGTAAAGGGAGGCAAGTAATGATTGAAAATGAAGATCAATTAAACAAATTATTATGAAAAATTTAAAAATTATCTTTTTTTTTATTTCCTACATTATCAATGCACAAGACATAAACACTGATGAAATACTAAAAAGTATTTACAATGGGTTGATTGATAATACTGGAACTAAAATTGAATTTAAGTATAGCTACAGCAATAAATCTCACGATGAAATTGAGCCCATATTTGGTAGTATTTCTCTTTTTAAGAATAATAAGTTTAGTCTTAAAATTAAAAATCAAACAATAAATATTGAGCAGTTTTATGACGGAAAACGTCTTTTTACTGTATTGAATGATGATAAAGAAATTCAAATCGATAACATTGACCATATCGACGATATTCTAATTCACAATACTTTTCAAAATTTAAATAAAAATTTTAATTCAAAAATATCAGATAAAACAAAAAATGAAGCAACAATATCATTAAAACCTAACAAGATTGAATACGAAATTAAGTTTAATAATTGTATTGATATTTTAAATATGCCGCAATGCCTTAAATTTCCTAATCAATGCAGAATTGGAATTGACTCAGTTAGCCAAATAAAACTCAATGAATGCATTAATAATTATGAATTAAAACAAAATGACATTTTATCTGTTGATATAAAATATAATTTAAAGAATTTGGAGCTAAAATCTATCACTCAACTTGACAAGTTTGGAGGAAAAACACAAATCAACGTTTTAAATTTGAGTAATGCAGAAAATGATGATTTAATTTTTGATAGCATAAGATTTAAAGATTTTGAAATAATTGACTTAAGATAGAATTTTAATATAACCTTTTGTAACCAAAATCATCATATCTTAAAATTGTAATTCCATTATTTATATATCCTTTACTATCTAACTTCTTAAAGTCATAAAAACTTTCAACAAATCTAACAGGACCATCTTCGGCAAGTTCAGGTATAATGGAGCCATATTTTTTTAGTAGTGATATAAAATAACAGCCTACTTCATATCCCGTTAAACTATATTTTAAATCTGATATATAATTATGCTGATTAATAAATTCCAAGATGAATTGCTTTTTAAATTCATAATCATCCAAACCATGATGGGGAAAAGATAATTTTAGATCCATCAAGTCATCTACTGAAAGATGATTAAAATTATATGAGCTAGGCATTCCATAAACAAGTAAGTTTGTATCTCTGCATGCATGTAATTTTGAAAGTAAATCAGTAACAAAAACGTTGTCATTACTAGGAATAACTACAATATTTTTGTTTCCAAGAGTATCAAGTTCATGATAAATCGAATCAACAACAGTTTTATTAATATTTATATTTTTATAGTCAATATTGGAGGTCGTATCAATTTGATTAAGAAATATATCTCTTAGCTTTACATCATTTGTAACAACTGTATCAATTACTAAAGTGTCAGATCCTAAAAGAGTGATTCTCTTTGATTTAAATAATGTATCTCGATTTATAACAATTATTTTGTCGTCTTTATGTTCATCCAAAATATATTTTGCGAAAATTTTTATTTGATTCTCAATAATCGGTTTGATTTGAATACTGTAGGGGTTATTAGAGACAATATTTGATTTTTTTGAAAATGGAGATATAACAGGAATTTTTTTATTAAATTTTTTTGAAAAATATAAAAAATTTTCGGTGAAAAGTGGACCTATCACAATATCAACATTTTTAAAAACTCTTTTTTTAATTAAGCTATCAATAATTGCTTTTGAATTTTCTCCACTATCAATGTCGTAAACAGAAATCTTAAATTTAACATCATTTATTTTATTTAAATAAGTTAAAAACCCATTCAGGAAATCAGTAGAAATTAGACTTTTTCTGTTTACGTTAAAATCACTTATTTTTGAATCTTCACTAATTGAATCTAGTTCCATATCTAGAATTTCGTGATTGGAAATTTGGCAAAATGGAAGTAAAAAAACAACATGAAAGTCATAAGTACTATCATATTTACTGGTTATGTGATTTATATTTTGAAAATTAGTATTTAGTGAGTCAACCAATAAATTATTCTGAGAGAATAGACAGAATGGAATAATTAAAATTAAAATTGCTTTTATTCCCATTCTATTGTAGCTGGTGGTTTTGAACTAATGTCGTAAACTACTCTGTTTACGCCGTTAACTTTATTTATTATCTGGTTAGAAACATCTGACAAAAAATCATACGGTAAGTGACACCAATCAGCAGTCATACCATCTGTTGACTCAACAGCTCTTAGAGCAACAACTTTCTCATAAGTTCTTCCATCACCCATAACACCAACAGTACTATCGCCTAATAAAATTGCTCCAGCCTGCCAAACACTTTCATAAAGTCCACATTTTTTGAGATAAGAAATAAAAATAAAATCAGCATCTTTCAAAATTTTTAATTTTTCAACATCAATTTCACCCATTATTCTGATAGCAAGGCCTGGCCCTGGAAAAGGATGTCTATTTATGATTTCATTCTTTATATTTAATGCGAACCCCACTCTCCTTACTTCATCTTTGAATAAATTTCTAAGAGGTTCGATTACTTTGAGTTTCATTTTTTTAGGAAGTCCGCCAACATTATGGTGGGATTTTATTGTGTCAGATGGTCCGCCGGTAGCTGAGACTGACTCTATTACGTCAGGATAAATTGTACCTTGACCCAACCATTTTATGTTTTTAAACTTTAATGAACATCTATCAAAAACCTCAACGAATGTTGCGCCAATAATCTTTCTTTTAGCCTCAGGATCTGTTATTCCCTCCAAGTTCTTGATAAAAATATCTGAAGCATTTTCGCTGTAAATATTTAATCCTAAATCTTTATAATTGGCCAGAACAGAATCAAATTCATTTTTTCTTAATAGGCCATTATCTACAAAAAGACAAACCAAATTATCACCAATAGCCCTGTGTAATAAATACGCTGCAACTGTTGAATCGACCCCACCAGAAAGCCCCATTAAGACCTTGTCATTACCAAGCTTCTGCTTAAGTTTTTTAATCGTTGATTCAATAAACGATTCAGAAGTCCAAGACCTACTAAAATTGCATATATCTAAAAAATTTGAAATTATTTGTTTTCCATATTTAGTATGATAAACTTCAGGATGAAATTGTATTCCGAAAGTATCTTCATTGATTATCTTGTAAGCAGCTACCTTAATGTCATTTGTACTTGCAAGAAGCTTACATCCAGATGGTAAATCATTGATAGTATCACCATGTGACATCCATACTTGCGAATTGTTTTTAACATCTTTAAATAAGCCTTTCTGTGAAACTGTTATAATTTTAGAACGACCATACTCCCTAGATTTACTTGGTATTACTTTAGCACCTAAATTATGAGCAATTAATTGAGCACCATAGCATAAAGAAAGTAATGGCACTTTTTTTCTAATTATTGACAAATCAACCGATGGAGCATTTTTATCATTTACAGACTGTGGGCTTCCAGATAGAATTACTCCCATTGTATTTTTTGATATATTTTCAAACTTATCGAAGGGAATAATTTCAGACTTTACATTAAGCTCTCTCACTCTTCTAGCGATAAGCTGTGTATACTGGGAACCAAAATCGATTATTAATAGAACTTCTTTCAATTTTATTATTTAATTATTCTGTTTCTCTCAAGATAATATATTTATTATCAAAAACTAAATTTTGCTTCAATATTAAATCAAAAAAAGATGGTCCATATTTAATAAAATAATAAAAGAAACTATGTGATTTTTCTTGAATCAAATTATCAATAAAATGATAACTATCAACAGATTCAATTTTTTTCTCCAAGTACATATTATTGTTTTTCTCTGTTCGAATAACTTTAATTTTGAATTTATTGATTTCATTTTCTAATTTCTTTTTAAAACTGTCAAGAGATTGGGAATTGAAATTTTTTGTATTGGATGTTTGATTTTCTATTTGTTTTAAAAAAAACTTTTTATGAGATTCTAGCTTATCAAAATCAAATTGAGATGTTTTATGAATTATTTTTCTAAACTTAAAATTCTTTGGCTTAAAAAAATCAGATTCACTTAGATTGAAATTTTTATAAAATTGTGAACTTTTTTGTGAAACTAATAAATAAAAAGGCCTAAGTTGTAAAATTGGAAATGGAATACCAAAACTTCGAAATGAGGATCTAAGTTGTAACCAATAACAAATCTCAGATGGTCCACCAATGTATAAAACATTTGGAAGAATATACTGTTGATATAGAGTCCTAAAAAAAACATTTGGACTGAATCTTTCAGGATATTTATCTATTTCTGAAATTATTTCGTTTTTTGTCCATCTCTTATTATGGCTCTCAGAGTAAAAATAACTTTCATTAAACTTTATTTTGGCTCTAAGACCATTAGTCATGTAAAAAATATTAAATTTTAGAGCATTAATTTGAGGTTTATATTTTTTTGAAACTAGCTTTTTATTAGTATCTGAAACACACTTATAAATCTCATTTTCTAAAATTTCTTTTTTTAAGTGAGAAACAAAAAGCCTTTTTAATTCTCTTTCATTTGCATCAAGAACTATTATTTCATGATTAGAAAACAATGATCCAATAATTGAACTTGTGGCAGAAGATAAATCATTATTTTTTGTATATGCATTTTCAAAAATTTCATATAAATCTTCTCCATACTTATTTTTACATAAATCATTTTTGATAGAATTTAATATATCAACAAGTGTACCAGTACTTAAATTTCCGACAGCAGATTTATTATCAATATTCCATGAATATTCATTATTATTTGACCTGATTTTTTTTATCTCATCAAAATCATGGTCTTCTGAAGCCAGCCAGAAAACAGGGACACATTGAAAATTGGGGAATTTTTTATTTAAATATTCTTTATAAGAAATCAAACCAATAATCTTGTAAATCAAAAATAGTGGTGATAAAAAAATATTTAATTGATGACCTGAACAAATTGTGTATGTATTCTTTCTATTTAGAATTTCTATTTTTCTAAAGATCTTTTTTTTATCAAAATTGCTGAAAATAGTTTTTTCGTATTGGCTTTTTAAGACGCTAGTAAGTACCTTTCTGTTTTTAAAATCAAGACTTTTTATTTTTTTTTCTATTGAATTTGGATTTGAAAAATTATCCACAAATTCACTTAATGATTCTTTTTCATGGACATAATCAATTATTACATTATTGAATAGACCGGTGTCAGAGAGTGGTATTGTGTTTTTTCTCATCAACTAATTAAACAAAGATTCAACAAATTTTGATTTATCAAATAATTGCAAATCTTCAACATTTTCACCAACGCCAATATACTTAATAGGAATGTTAAGTTGATCACAAATAGAAATGACAACACCTCCTTTAGCAGTTCCATCGAGTTTTGTTAATGCAAGGTGAGTTACATTAGTTGATTTTAAAAATTGTTTTGCTTGTTCTAATGCATTTTGTCCAGTTGACGCATCAAGTGCTAAAACAACCTCATTGGGTGGAAAATTAGTTATTTTCTTTACAGTTGAAGAAATCTTTTCAAGTTCAGTCATCAAATTTATTTTATTATGTAGCCGACCAGCAGTGTCTATTATAACATAATCAAAATCATTTGAAATCGCTGATTGGATAGTATCGTAAGTGACGGCTGCAGGATCAGATCCCATTTTTTGTTTAACAATTGGTATATTTATTTTTTTAGCCCACAAATCTATTTGTTCAATTGCAGCTGCTCTAAAAGTATCGGCTGCACCAATAAGAACTTTGTTACCCTTGTTTTTTAATAAATTAGCTAATTTAGCTATAGTTGTAGTTTTACCAACTCCGTTAACTCCAACAAAGAGAATTACATAAGGCTTGGTTTTTGAATCAGACAAATGAGGCTCATTAACGTCAAGTAAATTCTTGATTTGTTCTTTGAGAATGGTTTTAACTTCATCTTGATCGAGGTATTTGTGTTTTGAAATATATTTTTCAACGAGATCAATAATTTTTATTGTTGTACCAACTCCAATGTCACACGTTATTAACATCTCTTCAAGATGATCTAAAAAGTCGGAGTCGACCTTGTTTTTGCCAGAAAAAAAAAATTTCATCTTGTTAAAAAAACCTTCTCTTGTTTTAGACAATGTTTTATTGAGTTTTGATTCTATTTTATCATCAGAATCAT